>JAJFFD010000209.1 GCA_021776805.1 Planctomycetota bacterium | reverse complement strand
AAGCGCGACGGGGATGGCCGCAGCGCTTTATGCCTGGCACGTATTCTTGGACTCAGAGGCGCAGAGAAGATTCTCCTCAGCGCCGGCGCGAAGGACGAAGCGCTCAGCGAACTGGACGCACAGGTTGCTGGCGCCATGCGTGGCGAGAGCATCCCGCAGAGCTCAAATCAACAGGGCATCGACCGAGGTCTGCAAGACCTTCTCGCCTGGGCCATCAGCAAGGGCAGAGAGCAGGCCATTCCGGGCCTTCTCGCCTTTGGCCTGAATCCGAACCTGCCGGATCGGGATGGGCGCAGTGCCCTCAGTCAGGCGGAAGCGCTCGGACAGGATGAATGCGCTTGGGTTCTACGCGCAGCCGGTGCCCGGGCCTTCTCCCGCGAGGATGAAGTCTGCAAGGAGGATGAGGAGATCGAATCCTTCGAAGGCGCCGCCGATGCCATCGTCAACGGTGAGCTCGATCTTCTGCGTCGCCTGCTTGACGAAGATCCGGAACTCATCAAGCGACGATCGCCTCGCCCCCATCACGCCCAGTTGATTCACTACGTCGGCGCCAACGGTGTGGAGGCCTACCGACAGAAGACGCCGGCAAACGCGGTGGCGATTCTCAAGCTGCTCATCGAGCGAGGAGCGGACGCCAATTCCCTATGCGGCACCTACGGCGGGGGCCCGGCCCAGACCACCTTGGCTCTACTGGTTTCCAGCGGTTGGCCAGCGGAGGCGGGGCTGCAGGGCAAACTGGTACGCGGGCTCTGTGCCGCGGGTGCCGATCCCAACGGCATCGATGACGATGGCCTGCCCATGGCCTCGGCGGTCGGCTTCAGGCAGACCCAGGCCCTCGAGGCCCTCATCGCCTGCGGCGCGCGCCTGGACAATCTGCTCTACGCCGCGGCCGCCGGTCGAGTCGATCTCGTGGAGCAGGATGTAGACGAGAAGGGTCGCCTGCGCAGTACTGCGAAGGGCCTCCTCATCCCCTGGTTGCAACTGAGTCGAGATCCGGTGGAAGCGCCCGGGCAGGCCATGGTCATCGCCGGTCGCTTCGGCCATGTCGAGGTCTTGCGCTGCCTGGTGGCGCGGGGGGTGGATCCGGGCGCTCATGGCAGCGACGGCATCAGCGCCCTGCACGAAGCCGCCTTCATGGGTCACGAAGACTGTGTGCGCTACCTGCTGGAGCAGGGCGTGGATCCGAAGCAGCGGGACGGTCTGTACGACGCGGATGCCATCGGCTGGGCCGCCGAGGCCAAGAACCGGGGGATGATCGAGCTGATCCAGGGCTACTCCTAGATCAGCTCGCCTGGATCAGCGCACGCTCTTCGCCATCTCCGTCGGCTCGGCCACGTCCTTGCGCAGGAAGGGCACCCCCTGGCGCATCCATTCCGGCGCCTGGGTGCCCTTGCAGTAGTGATCGAAGAACTGCTTCATGCGGATCTGGAAGTCGATCTGATTCGGCTTCTTGGCCAGGTGATGGCCTTCGCCCGGATAGGACAGGAGGATCACTTCCTTGCCCGTGCGCTTGGCGGCGTTGTAGTACTCGAGACCCTGGTGCCAATCCACCGAGCCGTCCTCCGTGCCATGCAGGATGATGAAGGGCGTGGTGATGTTCTCCACGTTATGCAGGGGTGATTGGCTGTGATAGAGCTCCATGTTCTCGAAGGGGGTCGTGCCCATACGCACCTGCCCGACTTCGACGATGCCCTGCTGCACGTTGCCCGAACTCTTGTAGAGCTCGCCGTAGAAGCTCACCAGATTGGTCACCGGCGCACCGGTCACCACTGCGCAGAACATGTCGGTCTGAGTCAGGATGAAGGAGCTCTGATAGCCACCCCAGCTGTGGCCTTGCAGGGCGATGCGCTCCGCATCCGCGTAGCCCAGGTCGATGACCTTCTGGGTGGCGGAGGTAACACAGTCCACGGCGCAGTCGCCCGGGCGACCGGGTAGATAGACCACGTCGGGCATGAGCACCAGGTAACCATCGCTGGCATAGGTGCTCATGTGCGGCCGATCATCGAAGCTCGGCATGGAGTACTGATGATGCCGCTGGGACATCTTCTCGTAGAAGTACACCAGCATCGGATACTGCTTGCCCTTCTCGTAGTTCGCGGGCAGAGCCAGGGTCGCCTGCAGAGGCACGCCGCGCTCGTTCTTATAGTCGATGAGAATGCGCCGCCCCCAGGCGAAGTCCTTCTGCTGCGGATTGCTCGCGGTGATCTTCACCGGCTTGCTGAAGCTCGTGTCCGTGACGTAGTAGTCCGGCGCCTCCACGAAGGTCTGCATGGTCATGGCGATGCGATCCGCATCCTTGGCCTTCATCGGACGCCCGACATTCTTGTCTTCGATCAACAAGGGCCTGGGCTCCTCGCCGACCTCGAGACCGTAGTAGCCGGACTTCTTGGTCCACTCGCCATAGGCGCTGAGCAAGAGGTCCTTCTTCAAGTCGATGCTGTCTTCTTCAGGATCCAAGCGCGCATAGCGAAAGCGCGTCTGCTCCTTCTCGCCCAGCCCGCCCGTCAGATTGCTGGTCTTGGATCCGTTCAGAGCCAGATGCCAGAGGTCAAACTTGTGATTGAGGATCACGCCCTCGCCATCCGCGGTCCAACCGGCGACCCCATAGGCAGGCTTCTCGTACGGGTGATCGTCGTCATGGTTGACGAAGTCGACGCCACTGGCCTTGGTCAGATTGGTCATCTCCCCCGAGTCCAGATCGCGGGACCAGACCTGCCCGCCCTTCAAGAACAGGAACCAGCGACCGTCAGGAGAACTGCCCATAGCGCGCCCGAGGGCCTTACTGATCAACTGGCGCTCGCCGGTCTTCAGATCGACCCGGTAGTAGTCGGCGCGGCTGCCACCCCAGGTGATCTCACCTCGGTAGGCCTTGTCATTGCGCCCGACACCCCAGCGGCCCTGCTCGTCGATGTTCACCTGACGCATGTCCTCGTTTGCCAGCCGCACAAACTGCCCCCCGTCCAGATGCAGCACTGATCGGTAGGTAAAGCGACGATCACCGTTGGCCCGACGCTGCTGCACGGACTGCTCCCGCGTGTCCTGGTGGTGCCAGACATCGACATTGGGGCGCTCCTCCCCGTCCTTCTTCTTCTCCGGCTCCGCTTCCTGCAACCTGATGCCGATGGCGATCACCCGGTCCTCAGCATGGAAGGCCGGAGCCGCGTTCTCGCTGATCACCATGCCTTCGGCAAAGCCCTCGTCCTTACTGGGCTCATAGACGAACTTGCTTTCCCGGGCGCGGCCGAGATCGCTGAAGACCAGGAGATGGTTGTCCCGGTGCTTTTGCTTCTCCGGCTTGTCGCCGCGGAGGAGGACGATGGCGTCGCCGGTCTCGTTCCAGCGCATGCCCGTGTAGCGCGCCCCACTGCAGTCGAGGGGACGCAGATGATTAGCCTGTAGATCGAGAAGGTAGAGGCCGTTGCCCTGCATATCGTCCGCGTCGACGATGTAGGCGAGATGATCGCCGGACTCGTTGAAGGCGTAGGCGCTGACGTTGCCGATGTTGCGCGTCTCGCCCGTCTCCAGGTCGCGGAGGATCAAATCGCCGCCCGTATGCTCCGCCTTGCTGTCCGCCCGGTTCTTGCGCATTGCCAGGAAGCGCCCGTTCTCGGAGAAGGCCATGTTGCTGACCTTGGCGAAGGACTGCTTGTCGCCGCTGCCCAGGTCGATGAGCTCGGCCTTGCGGATGACAGGCTTGTTGGCCTTCTGCAGTTTCTTGGTCTCCTCTTCGCTCGGGCTGAGGAGGTACGCTGCCCACTTGGAGTCCGGGCTGATCTGGATGTTGCTGGCGATGCCGAGTTCGTGCTTGTCACCGCTGTCCAGGTTCTGAATGTAGGCCTGAGTGTCGCCTTCGTTGGGGTTGTAGGCGTAGCTCATCCAGCTGCCGTCGTCGGAGAGGGCGACGGAGGTGGTGCGGCGAAATTGGCCGTAGTCTTCGACGGTTAGGAC
>JAJFFD010000208.1 GCA_021776805.1 Planctomycetota bacterium | reverse complement strand
GCTATTCGGAGACCTGGTTGCTCTGCAGGACGCCTTGCTGCGCTTTGCCCAGGATCACATGGTGGCCAAGGGCTTCGTCAGTGTTGATCCACCGCTCTTGGTTCGCGACCAGGTCATGACGGGGACCGGCTTCTTTCCTGGTGGCGAGGAGCAGACCTATCGCATCGAACATGATGGCCTGAATCTCATCGGCACGGCAGAAGTACCGGTGACCTCCATCCATGCCGGAGAAATCCTCCCAGAGGATCAGCTACCGAAGAAGTACGTGGCACGTTCCATGTGCTTTCGTCGTGAGGCAGGGACCTACGGGAAGGACACTCGTGGTCTTTATCGTGTCCATCAGTTTCACAAGGTCGAACAGGTCATCGTCGATATCGCAGACCGAGAACGCAGTGTGCAGCACCACGAGGAGATTCTGCATAACTCTGAGGAAGTCTTGCAGGCCTTGGAGTTGCCCTACCGGGTCGTTCTAGTCTGTGGAGGCGACCTGGGTGTGCCGCAGGCCTGCCAGTTCGACATCGAGTGTTGGATGCCCTCGCGCAAGGCCTACGGCGAGACCCACTCGGCTTCAAGCTTCTACGATTACCAGGCGAGACGGCTCAACCGGCGCTACCGGCGCAAGGACAACAAGAAGACTGACTTCTGCCACACCCTCAACAACACGGTCCTGGCTAGTCCGCGCATCTTGATTCCCTTCCTGGAAGTGCATCAGCAGGCGGATGGCAGTGTGCACGTTCCTGAGGCCTTGCGCCCCTATCTCGCTGGGAGAGACCGGCTGGGCGACTGAGCCTGGGCCTACTTGCGCGAGCTCCCACCGCTGGGTGGGGGCGGGATCCCGGCGCCACGGAGGAGGTTGCCCAGGTCAAAGCCAGAGCTTGCGCCTCCACCTTGGGTGATGGTTGGACCGCCCCGGCCTCCGCCGCCACCACCGCGTCCGACGCCTCGTGTCTGGGTGCTGGCTCGACCACGATTGCCGGCGCCGATGAGGCTTGTGTTGTCGCCGCCTTCAGTGGTTCGGACGCCCCCTGGACCCGCTGGTCCCGCCGGACCGAGTCCTTCTTCGCCACCTGGGCCCGCTGGACCGCCACCACCGCCTGCTTCCGGTCGTGGAGGGGCTAGGGAGACCATGGCGATGCCAGGCATGAGGATCTCAGTCATGCGTGGGTCGAAGACGATGTGTCTGGTGTAGGTCTTCAGGATCTTCTCGAAGTCCGCGACCTCGCCACTGCTTTGATTGCGGTTGGCTACCTGGCGATGCACGGTGAACTCGATCTTGATGCGCCGAGGCAGCTGGTCTTCGAGGCTCGAGTCCCACTCCATCAGCTCCTCGGACTTGTAGCCGAGAGTCTCGTAATAGGTGATGTTGAAGCTCTTCAGGCGATCGGAAACCATCTGGAACTGGCCATCGGTGACCAGGTCAGCGTCCACCAAGGGATCCTCTCGGCGCCATAGTTCCAAGAGGCCGGGGATACGTGGGTTGTCCTTGAGCCAGTAACCGACCTCGCAGATGCTCGGCTTCGTGAGCTGCCCGCTGCTGTCGAGAACGCCGGATATGGCGTCGGTGCTGGTCAGGAAGTCGATGCGGTCCGCATCGAAGCCGCCGTAGTCCATGTTGCGGCCCTTGAGCACCGCATTGTTCTTGATGTTGTGGTGCCAGAGCCCATGCAGGTCGCGCTCCAACAGGGTGAGGATGCGCTCGCCGGCCTGGGTGGAGTCGGAAAGGGTCTGCACCTCTTCACGGGCGCGTAGAGTGCTGATGAATGAACCGCTGACTGCCACCATGACCATGCCGGTGACGGCGACGGCGAGCAACACTTCGATGAGGGTGAATCCTGCTCTGCTCTGCATTCTCATCAGTTGCCTCCAGGGGTTCCGCTCGGGCCGGCTTCCGGCGATGCCGCAGGGGCACCTGGCGGACGATGGGTTTGGGCGAATTCGACGCCCTTGCGGGCGGCGATCTCCTGTGCCTCATCCGGCGTGAGTCCGTCCAGAGCCATGGTGGATATCTTGGCCTTCATGGTGAACGTAGACTCTTCCCGGCTGTCGTCCTTGCTCGGGCGAATGTTGGGGAAGTAGACGACCACCATGACGTCTTCCAGCTCTGCCTCGCTGGGGGCCTTATCCTCGAGTTCTTCCTCGAGAAGGTGGTCGTTGTACTCGGTCATCGACATGCCCCGGGACTGTGCCTGACGGACTCGCTCACGTTCGCGATCCCACTCGTAGCGATCGGCAAACTGTGCGTTGCTATCGGGATCGGCGAAATCGTCGTATTCATCCGCCAAAGTAGCTTCCACATCGCTGATGGCCTGCTCGCCGATGACGATCATGTGTCGGAAGCCCTCATATTCTTCGTGGTCGATGGGGTCGTTGCTTGTCGGCGGGAACTCATTGGCGCCGGCCTTGAGCTCGGACATCGAAGTGCTGGCGATTTCTCGGGCCAGCCGCCAGTTGCGAGCCTCTGCTGCGTCGATGAGCGCGGAGGTGCGCGAGCCGAGGAAGTGAATGATCACCGCCGCCAGTAGGGAGAGGGCGATCAGTGACTCCAGGAGGGTGAAACCACCCTCCTGTGATTTGCGTGCAGACATCAGAAGTGAGCCTCCTCGATGATCTCGAGTCTTGGGATCTCGCCTTCCCTGTTGGTTTCGAGTTCGCTCTTTCTGTCGAGCCCTCGCAGGCGAATGCTCCAGACCAGATTCTTTTCAGTCTCGTTGTTCATGCGAATGGCGAGAATCAGGTCGGCGGTGAATCCGTTCTCGTCCATGGTGATCCTGGCGCGACCGCTGCGCTGAATGTGACCGCCAAGAACCTGCAGGCTGTCAAAGCAGATGCGATCATCCAGATCCTGCCAGTTTAAGGTGAACTCCTCCGCGATGGTCTGATCCGAGGTAAGGCGCTCCTCCTGGGGCATGATGATGCGCCAGCGGTTCTCATCCATGTCGAGCTCCAACTGATAGACCTTGCCTTGTAGCTGCGCCTCGGAGCGGAGGAACTCGATCTGCCCCATGACTTCGCGGCTGGCGGAGTCTAGGAGGGTGCTCGGGACCAGGGCACCAAGGTTGAGGACGACGATTTGGCCGGCCAGGGCGATGATGGCGATGACCACCATGATCTCCACCAGGGTGAAGCCCTTCTGCTTACATCGCGATTGGCTCGGCTTTGGTTGCATGCCTGGTCCGGCGATCGACCGGAATCGTCGCCTACTTCTTCTTCATCGATGAGAGGTCGTCTTCTGTGTCCGGTTCGCCGTCCGGGCCATAGCTGATGATCTCGAAGCGGAGGCGACCACCCTCCAATTCTCGGATCTCAAAGGCATTGCCCCAGGGATCCAGAGGTGGTTCTTCGTAGCCTTCCATATAGAAGCGACCCTTCTCATCTTCGACGATGAGGTCGTCCATGGTTGGAATGCGCCGGTTGTACATGGCGTACTGGGTGGC
>JAJFFD010000207.1 GCA_021776805.1 Planctomycetota bacterium | reverse complement strand
GGCCCCTCTCCCCGGTCAACATCGGGCATGGCTCGCAAGGACGCGACCGCATGCTTTCTCGAATTCCGCCGCAGCGGTTCCAGCCGCGCTTTCCGGCGCTTCTTCGATCAGACCGCCAGAGACCTGGCGCGTCTCGCGGTTGGCTCTGTCCCCCTGGACTAGAAGCCGAAGACCTTCTCCAAGCGACCTACCTGCGAGCCATTGAGATTCGAGACGCTTACCAGGCGGAGCGTCCCCTCATCCCCTGGCTCAGCGGCATCCTGGCCAACATCGCCCATGAGGAACGGCGTCGAAGCAGGCGAGGGCTCGCTCAAGACTTGGGGGCTCCAGATCTGGCGGAGCCAGCCTCCAGCGAAGTCTCGGACCCTAGTCTTCTAGCGGCGCAAGGGGAGGCTGCCCGGGAAGCCCTCGGGGCGATCGATCATCTCGCCCAACCCTATCGGCGCGTCGTCGACCTGCACATCCGTCACGGACTCAGGCCTGCCGAAATCGCCAAGGCCCTGGGCCTGCCCGCAGCCACCCTGCGCTCCCAGTTGCATCGTGGCCTCGAGCTCCTGCGCAAGAGCCTGCCCCTTTCCCTGGCCCCGAGTCTCGCCTTGGGTGGTCTGAGCGGACGGGTCTTGGCGGGAGTTCGTGCCCGGGTGGAGTCCCTCGCCGCCGAGGGCAGCGGCATGACTGCCAGTACTTCGATCTTCAGTTTGCTAGGAGGAGTTCTCGTGAAGAGTGGACAAGTCAAGCTCAGCGCCATCGCCTTGACCGCCGCAGCGGTCCTTCTCGGTCTTGGGTGGAGCCTTTTTGCGCCGAGCGAGGATGCCTATCTCGAAACGCAAGGCGAAGCGGTCAGTGGATCGGTGAGCCTAGCGGAGCAGTCGATCGAAAATTCTGCGACCAGCAGAAGCCTGTCTGCGAGTCAAGCTGTGAGGAAACGAGAGATCTTGGCTTCCATCCCCGATGCGCCGAGCCTGCAGGTCAGAGTCGTCAGCTCGCAGAATGGCGTCGCAGTTGCGGATGTCGGTCTCTGGCTCGAACGGCCTGGTGCCCAATCGCGCTGGTCCGATCTGGAAATCGTCGAAGCGAAGCACACGGACTCGGATGGCTTGGTCCTCTTTGCTGAGCTCGAAGCAGGGGAATGGGTGGTGCAAGTCGATCGCGGCAGGACGGTGGCAGTCGAAGTCTCGGAGAACGGTCTGACCGACTTGGAGATCGAACTCTCCCCGGGCGTTGCGGTCTCCGGCCAGGTAGTCGACCAGAAGGGTCGTCCAGTGGGGGGCGCCGCGATCAAGTCGGTTGCCGGTGGGGATGCCGGGAGAAGGCTGGCGGAGAGCGATGCAGAGGGCAAGTTCGAGATCGAGGGCATCCTCCCCCAGGCTTATCTCTTCGCTGACGCCGCCGGCCATGCGCCCTCGGGACGTGTTGCCATAGCGGCAAGCGAGGGCAGTGCTGTCAGCGTGACCATCGCTCTCGGTGCATCGGTGGGTTTGCGGGGAGTGCTGCGCGGTCCAGACGGTCAGGCCTTGGTGGACGCTGTCGTGAGCCTGAGCCCAGGGGAGCTGGGCTTGGTCAGTCAAACTCCTGAAGGATTCCGACAGTACTCGCGGCGGCCCCTAATCATGCGAACTGGGGCACGGGGACAGTTCGCCTCGGATCGTGTGTACGCGGGTGCGGTTGTGCTTGCCGCGGCCATGCCCCAGCGGGTCGATCTAGGCCCGATCATCCTGGAGCTAGATCTCAAAGCTGAGATAAACGGACCCTTGGACCTGCGCTTGCCCTATGCGGCGCGAGTCCATGGTCGGGTCTTGAACGCGGGCGGCGAGCCGCAGGCTGGAGTGGTGGTGCACTCGAGTCCAGCGGTGGCGATTGCCGGCCAGGGTTACAGCCCCTTCACCCACAGCTCGACGAGAACAGATGCTCAGGGTCGCTATCGACTACTGGGCCTTCGCCCGGGCCCAAGTACTCTCATGGTCGGAGATCGAAGTCGCCTCGAGGATGCTGCGCAGAGTCTCGACTTGCTGGCGGGTGTGGATACGGAGCAGGACTTCATCCTTGCGGCATCGACTGCTCTCGAAGTGCAGTTGCTGGCTGCTTCCGGCCGTAGTCTTTCGGATTGGCTGGTACGTGTCGGTCCCGCGCGACACGTCAACGGTGCCTGGTTGCGCACGGACGGGGATGGTCTGGCGCGATTCGAAGATGTGGGTCAGCCCGGAATGGAGGTGGCGGCTTATGCGCCTTCGCAGATTGCGCATGCAATCCGCTTTCCCTCAGCCGTGCATCTCTTGTCCGATGCCAGGGAGAGGCGCCTGATCATTCGCATAGAAGAGTCTGAAGCGGATTCTTCCATCATGATCCCGGTACTGGACCAAGATGGACGGGCGCTTGCCAACTGCTCCTTCAGGATCAGTTCCGATCTGGTTGGCTTCTCCCGACGCGGTCAGGCGGATGCCGATGGGTTGATCAGGGTAGAAGGCCTACCTGCGGGAAACTACTCCATCACGCTTCAGCCTTTGGAGCACAACAGCCAAGCCTTGGCCCTCGTCGAGCTCGGAGCGGGAGAGGAGTATCTGTCCGAGCCAGTGCGCGTGGAGAAGGGAGGATCGCTCGCCCTCGAGTTGATTTTACCGCCTGCTGTCGATCCCAGCCTCCTGTTCTTGACGGCAAGCAAGCGCGGGGGAGCGAGCCGCAGTCTCGAATGGAATGTGACGAACAAGCGCTGGGAGCTTCGCTCCTTGGCCGTGGGGGACTGGCAGCTAGGCCTGCATGGTCCGGGGATCGCTACGCATCTCGAGCCGATCTTGATTCGCCGCGGACAGGAGACGAATCTCCGCCTGGCTGTGGAGGTTGAGCCCACTCGGCAGATCGAGTTGTCGTGGACTCGGCCACTGGAGTGGGTGCGTGGGAAAATCAGCCTCAGGCAGGGAGCTGAGCTCCGGGCTGTTCTGCCGGTGGCAGGGGAGATGGGTGGCGGTGAAGTCCTGCGCATTCCCCTGGGCCTGAAGGAAGGGCGTTATGACTTCGACATCGATCTTGGCTTGCAGGGGAAATGGCAACGCAGTCTTGCCGTTGACGGCGAGGTCCTGCGGATCCATCTGGATTGAGGTCCGCTTCAAGGCCAAGCTCGGATGAGGTCGATGCAAGGAGGGGGGATTTATGAGAACGCTCGCTGTGTTGGGGATTTTGGCCGGCGCCGGCTTGGTGACCATCTGCCTGGTCATGGCCAGTTTTCTGGAGAACCTCGATCTCTATGTCAGCTACATGGCTGGAGATCTCTCGCCGCTGGTCGTGGGCGAGTTGCACCTGTTCTTCTTCGATCCGGAAGCCTGGGGAATCGGAACATCATATTTTCGATTGCACCTCGGGTCGCTGATCAACGGCTGGGCTGGAATCTTGATGCTAGTCGTCGGAGCCGGCCTCATGCACTTGGTTGGGAGATCACGACAAGGGACGCCCGCGGTGTTTGGCGTCTGCGCCATGCTTGCGGGAACGATTCCCTACTGCATCGGAACCCTGGTCTTGGCGATCAATACGGAGCCGACGAAGGCGGGGTACTGGCTTCACTTCATGATCTGCGGACTCGTTTATTCAGCTGGGCTCTGCATCTGTGCATGCCTGGCGCAACTATGGCTGGGGCAGCACCAATCCTCTCAACCTAGCGCCAACCAATCCCCGCTGGATCTACAAACCGCGCCTGCAAGCCCCATCCCCCAAAGTTCTCGCTGACCAGGACCAGCAACTCGTTGTCCCCTGCAATGAGTGGCAGGTACAGCGCATCAAAGAAACCGATGCTGCCCAGGTAGCGATAGTCCCGCGACTGGTACACCTTGCTCCCCGAGTACAAGAGTTGACCATTCAAGTACACCCGCGCCCGATCGCTGTAGCCGAATTCCATCTCTTTGATCAGGTCCGTTTCCGCTGAGATCAAAACCCGAGCAAATGCGCTGTCCTTGCCGGCGTTGATGCCCTGCACTTTGGCCAGGTTGGCCAAACCTGTTTTATCGCAGGCCAGGTCCTCCCATTCTCCTGCAGGCAGGGATGCATCAGCCAGATCCTTGACGCCCAGGAGATCCTTCTCATTCAGCGCTGGCGAGATCGACCAGGACATGACCGTCCCAGGGGGAGTCGGCATCGCGTCACTGGGAGGACTGACCATCTCCGGCTCTTCCATCTTCCGGTAGCGAAAGTCTGCGAACCAGGCGGGGGCAAAACTCGAGGCGCGCAGAGCGATCCCACCGGCCCTGGGCTCGTGCTTCAGTTCGGGAATCACCAGGGCCGGCTTGCTCATGTCATCGATGAAGACCTCGGCGCGTGAGCCTGCCACCACCAATCGGACCTGCATCCATCGATCGAAGGCATGAGTGAGGGCCTTGCTGTAGCCCTCGCCATGGTAGAGCTGCCAGCCGCTCAGCCCGTTGAAGACCGGCGTGTATTGGCATGCGTCTGGATTCCCGGACTGATGCGGGCGGAGATAGAAGTCCTCGTAGTTGCCTCCTTCCTGGATGCGCCATGCGACTCCGGAGAAGCCGCGCTGAGGCTGAAAGTTGATCGCGAACTCGATGATGCCATCTTCGAATTGTTGCTCGTCGAGAACGGCGGCGCCGCCATCCAGAAAGAGCGCGGGCCTTCCCATGTGCTCGGCTCGTCGACTGGAGTTGGCCTGAAGGTCCCAACGTTCCGAGTCGAAAGGGACCGCTGTCGTGTTGGGATCCTGCGCGCAGCAGGCCAAGAAGAGACTGCAAATTGTCAGCATGGGTTGATCGGGTACGGACCTCAGGCCTTGGCGAATCGAACTTCCGAAAGCGTTGAAAACATCGGTTCCCTTGTCAGGAGATCGGACTAGTCGGCGTCGATTGCGTTCACTGACCTCTTTTCACCGAGACGATTCATGATGCACAGAGATGACTTGCTGCCTTGGTTTCTGTTTTCGCTGAGCCTGTTCTCCCTTGCCAGCGGCCTGCAGGCTCAAACTGGGGACGCTGGGTCAAAGGACTGGCCTCGCTGGAGAGGCAGCAACTTCAACGATGCCGCGAGTGCCAAGGGCGTGTTCAGCGAACCCTTCGAATTAGAGAAAGCCTGGGAGACTGAGATCGGTTCGGGCTACTCGGGCATCTCTGTTCTCGATGGGCGTATCGTCACCATGGGGTCCATGGACGGTCAGGATCATGTGCTTGCCCTGGACGCAAGCACTGGCGAGCTGCTCTGGAAGCAGCGGATTGCAGCGAGCTACCCGGGGCGAGATGGGGCGGAGGATGGGCCAGTGTCCACGCCAACTCTGCACGGGAATACAGCCTATGCCCTCGGTCCCTATGGCAATCTGATGGCCCTGGATCTCGAGAGCAAGAGCTGCAGGTACTGGCAAAGCAGGCAGAGAATCTGCCGCGGATCTATCTGGACTGGGGGATCTACGACTCACGTTCGGCAAGTTCGGGGAAGCACACGCAGCAGTTCAGCGAGCGCATGGTCGCGTACCTGGAATCCCTGCAAGCAGTTGTGATCTCTCGCGAGTCCCATGATGGCAACAACTACGGCTGTTGGCGGAGCCGCATGCCCGAGCTTCTCGCCAGCTTCCTGTCCCGGCAATGAGGCGCTACTTCGCCTCTTTCTTCCCTTCGGGAGGGACTTCTTGCTCCTCCGTGTCCACGGTCTCCCAGGCTTCGAGCAGGCCATGCACGACCACATCCAGTTCCTGGTCGCCTACCGTGTCGCGAACGATGCGCACCAGGTCTCTGGCATACTTGCGTGGCAAGGGCTTGGGTGAAGTAAGCATGATGACTACGTCAGCAGTTGAGAACTCAGAGGCAGGCTTGCCGGCAAAGGCCAGCTCCAGGTCAGGCACCTCGGCGACGTAACGATGGACCTCATCCAGAACCAGTTTGGCGATCGGGAATGAGTTTGGCTGTGGTTTGACCCCTTCCAAATGCTTGAGGAGGTTTAGTTGCAGGGGCACGGCCATGAGCAGGGCACCGGCGGCGAGTCCGGTCACCGTGCGCTGCACCCAGACACTGGGGCGCCAACGGGTCGCTCGGCGTCGGGCGGTGATGCCGAGAAGCCTGAAGGTGCCGCTGGCACCTAGAATGATCGCCACCACGTTGGTGGTGAAGAGGAGCCAGGCACCCCAGGCGCTGGTCAGTTCTGCGTAGGCGAGGGAAGTGCCCACCGAACAGAGCGGCGGCACGAGGGCGGTGGCAATGGCGACTCCGGCGATGGAGCCCGCCAGGCTCGGCCTGGCCAAGGCATAGGCGGCAGCCGCACCTGAGGCCGCCGCGATCAGCAGGTCCAAGATATTGGGATCTGTTCGCGCCATGACTTCAGGCGTCAGTTCGCTACCTGGGGTCAGGAGGGCCACCATGCCACTGACCAAGAGGGCCAGCATGAAGCCGACCACGATGGCGGTGGTCGAATCCTTGGCAAGTTTGGCATTGCTCATGGACAGCGCCAGCCCGCAACCGAGCATGGGGGTCATCAGGGGGGCAAGCAGCATGGAGCCGATGACGACTGCCGCGGAATTCTGTAGCAGCCCAAGGGTGGCGATGGCAGCCGCCAGGGTGAGCATGACCATGAAGTCCGTGCTCAGTCGCGACCCGCGGCGCAATCCCTGGACCAGATCCGTGTAGTCCGATGGACTGAGGTGCGGGATCCAATCCGAGCCGGCGCCGCCGGTCAGCACCCTGAGGGCGGGTGCCCGCTTGATTACAGCGATGGTCGGGTTGCTGGTGATGCGCATGAGGCGGCGTACCGAGTCCTGTGCGTTTGCGCCGAGGGTCAACAGCGCATGCCGATTCATGGACTCGGTCATCGCCGCCAGATCGCGTTGATTGAAGACTTCCGTGCGGATGCGATCCGGATCCGCGATGCTGGCATCACGGATCATCTGTTCCAACTCGCGCTTGCCGACTTCCAGTTCTTCGTCGGCGGTGGCTTCCTCAGTGCGCATGAGGGTGACCTGAGCACCGGAAACCTCGGTCATTGCGTTTGCGAGGAAAAGGGAAACCGAGTCGTGCGGCCCGTCGGTGACGCCGACCATGATGTCCTCCCCCTCGGGGACGTGGTCTGGTCGATAATGCAGGATGATGGCCGAGCAGGGCGAACCCTGCAGAATCGCATCCGATGGGGATGCCGACTCTTCCAGATCGGACTCGAAGGCAGCGGCGACCAGGAGATCGCATTCACTGTCCTTGGCTTCCTCCAAGGCTGCCGCGGTGGCGTCTCGATTGGCGATGGAATCAATGTCGACTATTCCGACGCGCATTTCGACGCCGTCTGCGGCAATGAAATCGCGAACTGTTTCGATGAGCCCACTGCCACTGTTTGACTTCACCGCCTCCATGTATGGGGAATAGGACCAGCAGAGAACTCTGAGGGGCTCGCTACGTGCCTCCGCGAAGCGCGAGGACCAGCGCAGGACTTCGTGGGCTTCTTCCGGGCGCGTGATGAGGGCGAGTACGGTCAGGACGGGCCTCTCTGGAGGATTAGGGTGGGCACTTAGTCAGGGAGAGCATCGCCCCGCCCCTGGGCAGGGCCAAGCGAATTCGGCGACGCTCACTGCCGACTCTAGCTGCAGGGCGCGGTCTGCCGATCCAGGGAGAGGATGCAAGCACTTGCCAACCTGGCTCCCTGTCGTCACTGCGCCTACGAGAATGGAGAGGATGCGCAGAACTGCGCCCTCTGTGGCGAGCTCCTCGAGTCCGGCAAGAGCCAGTCTGTTCCGGTAGCAGTGGCACCAGCCGGCCCGCTGAGGGAGCCTGAATCCAGGCTTCATGGGGAGGTCGACCTTCTCTGGGGTTATCCGGCTCCGCTCGTGTACCTGACGCTCGGTCTCCCCTTGGCATTCCTCTTTGGCTACGGCCCCTTGCTCTCGTACATGGGCTGGTTCCTCTCGTCCCTTTGCCACGAGATGGGGCACACGATCGTAGCCTGGAGTTTCGGCATGCCTGCCTTTCCTGCTATTCGCCTTGATGGGCATGCCGCATCCCAGCACCGCGAACAGATTCCGTTGCTCTGCTGGGCTCTATGCATCGGGCTGGGAGCGTTGGCTTGGCAGTTGCGCCACCTTCGTATTCCTGCCATCGCCATCGGACTCGCTGCTCTGCTCTATCCCCTGCTTGCGTTCACTGGAGCCAAGGAGGTCTTCTTCCTAGTGGGCGGTCACCTTGGTGAACTGGCCATGGCGACGGTTTGTTTTTGGCGAGCGATGAGCGGCGGATTCTCCGAGTCGAAAGCAGAGCGAGGGCTCTACGCGGTGCTGGCTTGGTACCTGTGTGGGAGCAATGTGCTACTTTGCCAAGGGCTCGCCTTCTCGGCGAGTGCTCGGGCCGAGTATCAGGGCAGCGGTTCCTTCGGGCTTACCAACGACTACATTCGCTTGGCGGAAGATGTCATGGGAACTCCGCTTGCGACCCTCGGCCTTGTGATGATGCTGGTATCGCTGCTGCCCTTGCCCTTGGCCTGGGCGATTCGGCGGCTGGCCTCGAACTGATTCCTAGCCGGATCCGAGCGCCGCCTTGATCGCTTTCACCGTCAAGGCCGAGCGATACTTGATCAGCTTCTTGCCGACCTCGATGGTCGCTTCCTTGGGGGCGATGCTGAGGCCATTGATGGTCGCCTTGTCCACGCTAACCCGCTGTTCGTAGCGAACGACCGTGGGGTCAACGGCCATCATGATCGATGTGATGTAGAAGTTGTCGTGCAGGCCGTCGTTGGCGGTCTCGACCACGCCCAACTCGGCGTTCATGTACTCGGAGACCGCGGCGTAGTCGTAGAACTCCTGCACGTGATGGGCGACTGACTTGCCGGCTTTCTCGTTGATGACCTTCGCAGCTGCGGCCATGCCGCGCTGATTGCCACCGCTATCGCCGATGTAGATCAAGTTCTCGAAGCCGTGGGCGAGCAAGCTTTGGCCAACGTCTACGAGCACCGCTTGGAAGGTCTCCGCTCGTAGACTGAGGGTGCCGGGGTAACGCATGTGTCCCGAAGGTCGGTCGATGTTCCCCTCAGGAACCAACTTGATGATGGGGGCGCAGAGAGCGTTCCCCAACTCGCGGGCGATGGCTTCGCACATGGCTTTCAGGACATAGTTGTGCTTGCCCGTGGCCACATAGGGTCCGTTTTGCTCGATGCCGCCAGTGGAGATGATGGCAGTAGACTTACCCGCCGCGATGGCGTCACGCACCTCCATCCAGGTCAACTCTTCGATCCACACGGAATCGAGGGCCGGAATCGGTCGCTTCGCTTGTAACTCTTCCTGCAGCTCTTGTTCCTGCTGCGCCCGCCGCTGTTCCCGCTCCTCGGGGCTCAGGTTGCGGCCTCCGCTCTGAGCCGGCGTCAGGGAGGCGATGATGGGCAGTACTGCCACTGAGATGACTACGGACCGTACGAATTGCATGGCATGTCTCCTGATAGCTCGAGAGCGTGGGCTGGCTTGGGTCGCCAGTATGGACCATAATCCCCAAGGCCACAGTCTTGGACTGCCGGAATCGTTCGCATGCTAGGTCGAGCCGGGAGCCTGCTGAATTCTCTCTTGGTAGTGTGCAGATGAGCAAAGTCCTCCTCGCCTTGCCCGGTCTTCTCTTGCCAGGGCTCTTTCTGGGAGAGGGCTCAGTGAGCAGCTGGGCAGATGGGTCTGGCCAGGGAGAGAACAAGGAGATGCTGCGCCGCTACTGCATTCGCTGTCATGGCCGACGCAAGCAGGAGGGGAAACTCGACTTGAGTGCCTTCGACGTGGATCTGCCGGAGCAGTCAGCGGAGGTGGCAGAGAAAATCATCCACAAGCTCCGTGCCGGCATGATGCCACCACCAGGGTCTCGGCGCCCGGAAGATGCAGCCGGCATCGCTATGGCCGAGGACCTGGAGAGACGCTTGGATGCGGCCGCAGCACTCGACCCCAATCCGGGCCGACGCAGCTTTCAACGCCTCAATCGTCCGGAGTATGCGGCGGCCATCCATGCCCTGCTGGATCTGGAGATAGACGCGGCCGAACTCCTGCCCTTGGACGCGAAGAGTGCCAACTTCGACAACATCGCGGATGCCCAGTTGCTCTCGCCGACACTCTTGGATGCGTACATGACTGCCGCTGCCGAGGTCAGTCGCCAGGCCGTGGGTGATCCAAAGGCGGCTGTAGCCACCAAGACCTATACCAACCCGGGCTATGTATCGCAGTGGGACCGGGTCGAGGGGGCTCCACGGGGAACACGAGGCGGAATCTCGGTGCTTCACAACTTCATTGCCGATGGGCAATACGTCTTCAAGATGGCCTTCGAACACACCACAACCGGTGGCTTCTTCGGCCAGACTGCTCGCGGCGAGCAATTGGAGATATCGATCAATGGCGAGCGCGTTGCCCTCCTGGAAGTGGATCGCTGGATGCATGTTTCCGATCCCAACGGGGTCAATATGGAGACCGATCCGATCTTTGTACGGGCAGGGCCGCAGCGCGTGAGCGCAGCCTTCTTGCGTACCTTCGAAGGGCCGGTGGAGGACCTGCTATCGCGTCATGAGTGGTCCCTGGTGGATCGGCAGATCGGGGTGAGCGGCTACGGCATCACTGCCCTGGCGCACCTCAAGGATCTGGGCGTTCGCGGCCCATATTCACCGACTGGGGTTTCGGATACCCCGAGTCGTCGCAAGATCTTCGCTCCGCGACCGAATGGGCAAAAGGAAGAAGAGGCCGCTGCCCGGGCCATCATCGAGCGAATCGGTTCACAGGCCTTCGCTCGTCCAATCGAGTCAGAAGACTTGGACGCAATGCTCGGTTTCTTCGCGGATGGCAGGGCGGAGGCCGGATTCGACTACGGTATTCGGGTGGCGCTGCAGGCCATCCTTTCCAGTCCTGACTTCCTCTTTCGATTCGAAGAACCAGCAGATCCGACCAGCGCAAAGGGGAACTACCTCCTCAGCGATCGCAGTCTCGCCAACAGGCTCGCCTACTTCATTTGGGGAGCGCCACCGGATCAGGAGCTGCTCGGTCTAGCTGAGTCCGCGCAGCTCGGTACAGAACAGGAAATGCTGGCGCAAAGCCGTCGCCTTCTCGCCGACCCACGATCATCGGCCCTGGCTACGCGATTCGCTGCGCAATGGCTCCGCTTGGAGGATCTCGAGCGGGTGCATCCGGATCGGCTGCTCTTTCCCGACTACCACCAGCAGCTTGCCGACTCCATGCGCCGTGAGACTGAGTTGCTCTTTGCGGATTTGGTTGACCGAGATCGCAGTATTCTCGAGCTCTTGACTGCCGACTACAGCTTCCTCAACGAACGCCTGGCGCGGCACTACGGAATTGCTGGTGTTCGCGGCGAGGCTTTCCGCAGGGTCAAAGTGGTCGATCCAAACCGGCAGGGACTTCTCGGTCACGGCAGCATCCTCACGCTGACTTCGCATGCCAACCGCAGCTCAGCAGTGCTGCGCGGCAAGTGGGTCATGGAAGTGCTACTGGGTAGCCCGCCGCCGCCACCTCCGCCGGATGTTCCCGATCTCGATGAGACCAAGGCGGCAGAGGCCGGCCGTATGCTTTCCGTTCGTGAGCGACTGGAGATGCACCGTGCGGACCAGGCCTGCAACTCCTGCCATCGGATGATGGACCCCATCGGCCTTGCCTTGGAGAACTACGATGTCACAGGACGTTGGCGGACCAAGGACCAGGGTAGCCTTATCGATGCATCTGGCGAGCTCTACGATGGGACTCCACTGAACAGCCCGCAAGACTTGCGCGGGGCTCTGCTGAATCGCAAGGAGGTCCTGGTGCGCAACTTCATTCGAAACTTGCTTGCCTATGCCATCGGCAGGCGCGTGGAGTACTTCGACATGCCGGCTGTTCGCAGGATCTCCGAAGAAGCGGCGTTGCATGGTTATTCCCTTTCTTCTCTGATCCTTGGAGTCGTTCGTAGCGATGCATTCCGAATGAGTCGAAGTGCAGCTGGGGAGGAGATAAAGTGAGGTTGAAAGTTCGCAGATGAATATCATCAAGGGCAAGCACATCTCCCGACGCACTGTTCTGCGTGGTTTGGGAACAACGATCTCCCTCCCGCTATTGGATGCGATGCTGCCCGCGCGGTCACCGCTGCAGAGGATTCGTGCTCTTACGGAGCGGAGTCCCCTGATCTGTATCGAAATGGTGCATGGCGCTGCCGGTAGCAATGCCTGGGGCAGAACACAAAACCTCTGGTCACCTGCCGAGGAGGGTGCGGATTTCGATCTCGGGCCCAGCGCGCTCTTGCCCCTGCAACCCTACCGGCAGTACCTGAACATTATCAGCGATACGGATGTACGGCCTGCGGAGGCTTGGAGCCCGGAGGAGATCGGCGGTGATCACTTTCGTTCGACGGCGACCTTCTTGACCCAGTCACACCCCAAGCAGACCGAGGGATCTGATGTGCGCACGGGCACATCCTTGGATCAGATTCATGCCCAGCGATTTGGTCAGGATACTCCGATTCCCTCCATGCAACTCTGCATCGAGAACATCAATCAGTCCGGGGGTTGTGCCTATGGTTACACCTGTGTCTATACGGACACCCTCAGTTGGGCATCAGCGGATGATCCGCTGCCGGTGATCAGAGATCCACGTCTGGCCTTCGAGCAGCTCTTTGGAGCCGGTGCCAGCAAGGAAGAGCGCGCTCTGCGTCGTCGAACCCGTCGTAGCATCCTCGATTGGGTGAGTGGGCGCGTGACCAAACTCAAGACTGAACTCGGTCCTGCTGACCGGACACGACTCGATCGCTACCTGGAGCATGTTCGTGAGTTGGAGCGTCGCATCGAGCAGGTTGAAGCTCGGAACGCGAATAGCTCCCCTGGTGAGTTGCCAGTGGCACCATCCGGCGTGCCCGACTCCTTCGAAGAGCATGTGCAGCTGATGTTCGACATCATGGTGCTGGCCTTCGAGTCGGATAGCTGTCGAGTCTTCTCTTTCAAGATGAGTCGGGACTCTTCGGCGCGAGTGTTTCCCGAGAGCGGCGTCAACCGACCCTTTCATCCCGCATCCCACCATGGTGGTCGGGAGGCGCGGGTTACCGACTTCTACAAGATCAACAAGTACCACGTGAGCATGCTGCCGTACTTGTTGGAGAAGTTGCAGGCCGCTGGTGACGGGGAAGCAAGTCTCCTGGATCGGAGCTTGGTGATCTACGGCTCGCCCATGGGCGACAGCAACTTGCACAATCACAAGCGCTGTCCTTTGATCACGCTCGGAGGACTCAACGGCAAGCTGCCCGGCAATCGACATCTGCGCGCGGCAGCAGGAACGCCCATGGCCAACCCCATGCTGAGCCTTCTGCAGAAGCTCGGTCATGAGGATATGCAGCAATTTGGCGACAGCAGCGCGGCCTTTCCGATCTAATCGCATGGCAGCTCGAGTCGCCAAGCCAATGCTCGCCCTTGCGATGCTCCTCCTAGGTTCCGCATTCCTGCGGGGGCAATCATCAGTGGCGGATTCGGCAGAATCCGGGAGCCTCGCAGCGCTGCAGGCGGCAGTCGTGGCCGGAGGCGATCTGGATCGGCCTCAAGGTGATGGCATGACTGCCGTGCATTGGGCAGCTGAGCGTGGCGACCTTGAGATGCTGCGTTACTTGATCGCTGCCGGTGCCGGGCTCGATGGAGGCACGCGCATCGGAGCTTATCGACCACTGCATTTGGCTTGCCGGGCCGGGCAAGGCGAGGCCGTAACTTTGCTATTGGCTGCGGGCGCCGATGCGACGGTGGTTTCCACGGCCGGTGCGGCGACAGCTCTGCATCTGGCAGCAGCTGCTGGGGATGCCTTGGCGATCAGGGCGCTTCTCGAGCACGCTGCCTTGGTCGATGCCAGGGAAGAAGTCTGGGGACAGACCGCGCTCATGTTTGCTGCGGCCAATAACAACACGGATGCCTTGCGCATTCTCCTGGCAGAGGGAGCTGAGATCGATGCCAGGTCCAGGGTGCTGGATATTCCGAAGCGACAGGCCGCAGATCGTGCTGCCCGGACTAGACGGGGCGAAGTGCTGAAACGCCTGCGCGGCGATCGGCCTGCCAAGTCGGGGCAAGGTCCTTCACCAGCAGAGGTGCAGACGGCTCTGCGGGCGGCGCGCACTGAACCCCCTGCCAAGCCAGCGAAGGAAGAGGAGAATCTGAATTTCGAAGAAGTTCGTCCCGCTACCTTCGCCCAGTTGGTCGGTGCCCAGGGCGGTCTCAGCGCCCTGCATCATGCATCCCGTGAGGGGCATGTGGAGTCGGTCCGCATCCTTCTCGAGGCAGGGGCGAACATCGATCAGCCGAGCGCTGGCGATGCCAGTACGGCAATGCTCCTGGCCGCCATCAATGGGCATTTCGATCTTGTTCTCGTCCTGCTGGACTCGGGAGCGGACCCGAAGCTGTCCAGCCAAGCTGGAACCACGCCGCTCTACGCAGTGCTCAATACTCAGTGGGCTCCTAAGGCCAGGTACCCCCAGCAGCGTGCCTATGAGCAACAGGAAGCGGGCTACCTTCAGGTCATGGCGGCGCTGCTCACTGCCGGAGCCGAAGTGAACGTGCGCCTCGAGAAGCACCTCTGGTACATGTCGTATACCTTCGATTTGCTGGGCGTTGATACGCGCGGCGCCACTCCCTTCTGGCGTGCTGCCTATGCCACGGACCTGGCGGCCATGCGTCTTCTGCTCGCCAATGGGGCAGATCCCCGGTTGCCGACGGTCTACGTCCCCGGCCGGCGCTCGCGCACTGGCAAGGATGGAGAATTGGATCCTTCGGGCTTGCCTGCTCCGGTCCCCGGGGGGCCGGGCATCTATCCGATTCACGCCGCATCGGGTGTGGGTTACGGCGAGGGATATGCAGGCAATTCTCATCGTCATGTGCCCGACGCCTGGCTGCCAGCAGTACGCTACCTGATCGAGGAGCTCGATGCCGATGTCAACGCCCGCGATGCCAAGGGTTACACAGCTCTGCATCATGCTGCTGCGCGCGGCGACCGGGAGCTCATTCTCTACTTGCTGCAGAAGGGCGCTGACGTGAAGGCTATCAGCCGTCGAGGACAGAGCGCAGCGGACATGGCCAATGGACCGGTGCAGCGGCTGCAGGTCTTCCCAGAGATCGTCGAGCTGCTGGTGGCGAGAGGTTCAGCGCTGCGAGAGAAGGGGTCCTAGGGACTTCGCCTTTCGCCTGGCAAGGAGTCACCCATCGACGTGGAATCTTCGCTATGCTCAGCGCGATATCTCGCCCGCTCGCGGAAGGAACGACCATGCGCAACCCTCTCTCTCTTGTCCTCGTTCTCGCCCTCTTCTGTATCGACCTCACTGCCCAACGCAATCCGCGTCGTGCGGCCGCCGGCAGCTATGCGGAAGTGACGGAGAATGCGAAGCGCTTCCCGGGCTTCTTTGATCTCTACTGGGACGCAGAAGGCGAAAAGCTACTGCTCGAAATCGCGGCGGATCAATGGGGCAAGGAGTTCATGTACGTGACCTCCACGCCTGCGAATGTGTCCGGGAGCAACCGTGGTTCCCTCGGGCGCACGCAAGTCCTGCGCTTCACCCGAGAGGGGAAGAAGATCTTCCTGATCCAATCCAACTACTCGTTCCGAGCCGAGAGTGAAGATCCTCTGGAGGTTCGGGCAGTGACCGAGGCCTACTATCCGCCGATCGTAGAGGGATTTGGCCCCTTCGCAGAAGAAGGTGGGAAAGTACTCATCGACGTCACGGACTTCTTCATGGAAAACGGCGATCGCAGTCGGTCAGCGTTTTATTGGGAGCGGACGAAGAACTTTCCGAAGAACACGGAGATCGAGGTCACCATCACTACCACGGCTTCGGCGCAGCCCGCGGCAGGTCGCGGCGGCCGTGGTCGACGTGGAGGAGGTGGTGGCGGAGCGCGCACGATTCGGCGCCATCATTCGCTCATCGCCTTACCAGACGAGGGCTACACCCCGCGGAAACATGACCAGAGAGCGGGCATCGGCGGCGTAGGTTTCATGGACTATGCAGTGCCACTCAATCAGAGGTTGAGTAAGCGATTTATCTCGCGGCACAGGTTGCATAAGAAGGATCCTGCAGCGGCGGTTAGTGAGGCGGTCGAGCCGATCGTTTACTATGTGGATTCGGGAGCGCCTGAACCCGTGCGTTCGGCCCTGGTGGAGGGTGCTTCCTGGTGGAATCAGGCCTTCGAAGCCATTGGCTACAAGAACGCATTCGAAGTCCGGGTCTTGCCGCCTGATGCGGATCCCATGGACCTGCGCTACAACGTGATCCTCTGGATCCATCGCCCGACCCGTGGCTGGTCATCTGGTAGTTCAGTGCGCGATCCACGCACCGGGGAGATCATCGCTGGTCGAGTCTTCCTTGGCTCACAGCGAGTCCGCCAGGACTTCATGATCGGCACAGGGCTGATGGCGGCCTATGCAGGTGAAGAGCCCGACACCATGCTCATCGAAGAGATGATTCTGGCGCGCACCCGGCAGCTCTCCGCTCACGAAGTCGGTCACACCCTCGGTTTCTCACACAATTTTGCGGCCAGCACCATGGGGCGAGAGTCGGTGATGGATTACCCGCATCCAACGATCAAGGCAACGGAGGACGGCAAGCTCGACTTCTCTGACACCTATGACGTGGGCATCGGAGAGTGGGACAAGGTCAGCGTTGCCTATGCATACTCTCACTTCGAGCCGAGCGTTGATGAGGATGCCGCCCTGAATGCCATCTTGGACGAGGCGCACGCACGCGGGATGTACTACAACCAGACGGTGGGGGAGGCGAGTGCCAGTCCCAGCACTCACCAATGGGACAACGGCGCGGATGCCTTGGCGGAATTCGAGAACGTGGCGCGGGTGCGGTCGATAGCTCTGGCCAACATGTCAGAGAAGAACATTCCACTCGGTACGCCCATGGCCTACTTGGAGGAAGTCCTGGTGCCGGTGTATCTCTATCATCGCTACCAAGTAGAAGCGGTGAGCAAATCTCTCGGCGGACTGGACTATCGCTATGCCCTGCGAGGCGACGGACAGATGATCACCCAGGTCGTTCCAGCAGAGGTGCAGCGCAAGGCCCTGGACATGCTGCTCGCTACCCTGACGCCAGAGTTTCTCGAGATTCCCGAGCAAGTACGAGTCTTGATACCGCCGCGTGAAGGGCGGGGTGCTGGCGAAGTCTTCCCGCGTTACACGCGCCCGGGCTTTGATCCCCTCGCCGCGGCAGAAACCGCTGCCAATCACAGTCTGGGCTTTCTCATGAATCCAAATCGCTGTGCTCGTCTGATCCAGCAACACGCGCTTGATTCGCGCGTTCCATCGCTCGGACAGGTCTTCGATGCACTCTTGGATCAAACCTGGCGACGCCCATTGATGAGTCGACCCTATCTTGCGGAGATTGGCCGGAGTATCGACGCGGTGGTCTTGAATCGCCTCATGGGGCTAGCAGCCAACTCTGCTGCCAACACGCAGGTACGAGCCATCGCTGCCCTGCATCTCGAGGACTTGAAGACCTGGTTGCGATCGCAAGTGGATCGCCAAGGTCTGCAGGATGAAGTTCGTGCCCACTACTACTTTGGCGCGCAGCAGATCGCTCACTTTCAAGCGGACCCGAGCAAGTTCGAGCTGCCGGAGCCTGTTTTGGCCCCAGCTGGGGCTCCCATTGGCATGGGCGAAATGCTGCTTCCTGGAATTCTGTGCGGATTCGAATCGCGATGAGATCCCACGCTGGCCTGCAGTCTGGCTCCACTCAAAAACAGATGAATCGAGCCGAATCGCTGCCCAGACACTAGGATGTTCGGTCTACAGGAGTCCCTTGATGGCGGTCAGTGAGAATCCTCATGGGACTTCGTGCAGTCGGAGTTAGCACCCAATGCCTCATATCCATGCGACGGCTCTGGTCGAAGACGGTGTCGATCTTGCCGATGATGTCTCGGTTGGACCCAACTCGGTTCTGAGTGGCAAGATCACCATCGGAGCCGGCAGCCGCATCATCGGCAGCGCCTACCTTCAGGGGCCCTTGGAGATCGGTGAAGGCTGCCTCATCTATCCCTTCAGTAGCATTGGCTTCGCCCCCCAGTCTGTGGACTTTGATCCTCGCCAAGAAGGGCGTGGGGTCGTCGTCGGTGATCGCGTCACAGTGCGCGAGAGCGTGAGTATTCACCGTGCTATGACCGACGCCGGCCCGACGATAATTGGGGATGAGTGTTATCTCATGGCCAATGCCCACGTCGGCCATGACACCAAGCTCGGCTACCGTTGTATCTTGGCCAATGGCGCACTCCTCGGCGGACACGTCATCCTCGGTAATCGAGCATTCGTTGGTGGCAACGCCGCGATCCACCAATTCTGCCGTATCGGGCGACTGACCATGCTTTCTGGAGGCATGGCAATTTCTCGAGACTTGCCGCCGTTCTTCACCTTGACCGGGATGAATGTTGCCGGCTCGATCAACGAGGTCGGCATGCGACGGGCCGGGATCAGCCGTGAAGACATAGAAGACGTGCGCTGGGTCTACAAGGTGCTCTACCGGCGCAAGCTGGGTGTGGCAGCAGCCATGCGTGCTATCGAGGAGAGAAAGACTCGGCCCATCGTCCGTGAGTTCATCGAGTTCATGAACGAGTCAAAACGGGGTCTCTGCCCGGCCAAGCCTGATGTGCGCCGGGTGGTTGAGGAAGTCGAAGAACAGGCGGACAAGCGCATCGCGACCTGAGTACTGCTCGTCTTGTCGGGCGGGAGTATCTAGGATTAGGGTATGGCGAGGCTCTCCCGCTACTTTCTGCCGCGTGGCATGCGCAGGCTCTACAAGCCAGTACTGATGGAGCTGAAGCTCTTCGTGAGGGTCTGGCTCAACCTGCTCTTGCCCAATCGCCTCATCAAGTATCGCTGCCTCCTCAAGCAAGTGGAGAAGCGTTTGCATGTCGGTTGTGGGAGCAGGCGCTTTCCTGGTTGGATAAACCTCGACATGAACCCCAAGGGTGATCTCACGCTTGATCTACGTGAGGGACTGCCGTTTTCGGAGGGGAGTGTTGATCTCGTCTACACGGAGCATGCCATGGAGCACTTCTACCGTGAGGATGATGCGCCCTTTCTACTCCAGGAGTGTCTACGAACTCTTCGCCCAGGGGGGGTGATTCGCATCACCGTTCCGGACGCGGAAATGTTCATTCGGTACTACATGGGCGCCTTGCCGGAGGACGTGGCGACGCAGCTAGCTCTTGAACATCGACGCTTCTCCGGGACCCGTATGGACGTAGTCAACTCGGCATTTCGTTGGAAGCATCAGCACCTCTACATGTACGACGAGGAGACCATGCGCCGTCTGCTGGAGGAGGTTGGCTACGCCGACATCGAGCGTCGGGCCTTCAGGGAGAGTGCGGTCGATGAACTATCTACCCTGGACCTCGAGGCGCGGCGTGGAGAGACTCTCTATATGGAAGCCAGAAAGCCGCTGGAGACAGACAGTCTGCGCGGATGAGCCTATCGTCGTGAAGCCCTACTGCCCTACAGCATGCAACTATCGCATCGTCTTCTTTAGTAAGCGGAAGAAGAGGACGCGTTACACCCAGTACATCATTTCGGCGATGCGACGCCTGGGTTGTGAGGTCTTGCATATCAACATGCGAAAGTGGCGACGATGGCTCGGCAGGAGCGTGGCGGATCGCGTTGCCCGCGGACAAGTGGATCGATTCAAGCCCGACGCTATCTTTGTCTTTTCCTCGGACATCTTGCAGGAAACTCTCGAGCATCTGGTCGGTCGCTATCCGACAGCTCTCCTGCTTGACGACTACTTTCCGATCAGCGCGCCAGTCACCGAGAAGATCAAGTTGGTCGATGTCTTCTTTCATACTCAGAAGGGTCAGCTTGAAGAGTATCGAAGGGCTGGTGCAAAGCGGGCGGTGTACGTGCCCAGTGGAGTCGATCCTGTCGCTCACAGGCCTGGTGTCCTCGATCCATCGTTTGCCAGCGATGTTGCATTCATCGGCAATGTTTATCTAGGTGAGCGTGTCGAGTACATGGAGGCGATCGACCGTGAGTTCGATCTCAAGGTCTATGGCAGTGGCTGGGAAAAAACTGCAGTCAAGACTGCTCGAAAGCCAGTTGGCGTTCCCGAGTTCGCCAAGCTGTGCAGCACTGCGAAAGTGTTCTTGGGTATCGACAAGACTGCTGACATGGAGTTGTACTTCTCGAACCGCACCTGGTTTGCGCTTGGCTGCGGGGCCTTTCTGCTGACGCGTTACGTGCAGGGATTGGAGCAGGTCTTCGCCAATCACCGGCACCTGGTGTGGTATCACAACAAAGATGAGTGTCTCGAGCTCTTGCGCTTCTACTTGCAGCGAGATGACCTGCGAAGTCAGATCGCCCAGGAAGGTCGGCTGTATGCGCACGCCTGCTATCCCAATGATAGGATGGCGGAGAGCATGCTCAGGGTTCTACTCGAGGGTGGGCCGCTGCCGGAGTTGAGCGATCCTGGCATGGGTTTCTCGAACCCGGAGATGGCCGCGGAGGCATTGCAGCTCGCAGGCAGCCGCAGGTGACCAGGGTGCATCCTCTTCCCGCGATTGGGCTGATTGCCATGAGCACGGCTCTCGCGGCCTGTGCAGCAGCCCCCGAGTTCTCGGGCCCCATGAGCGTGCGTAACCAGCACCCGGCGCAGTTGACTGTGTTGCACATGACTCCGCAGAGCACCCGGTCGGTCCCTGTTGGCGAGGCTGAGTTGCGCTGGGACAACGCCTACACCAGTCTGTGGCTACAAGGCAGTCGGCAGGGAGACGTTCTCGATCTAGATGGGGAATCATGGGTTACGACCCTCGCCCTGCGCACCGGGCTCCTCGAAGGGCTCGACTTGGGAATTGAGCTGCCCTTTCTCTACTACAGCAGTGGCTTTGTGGACTCCTTCATCATCGATTGGCACGACTGGTTCGGATTTCCGCAACATCAGCGCGACGAGTTTCCGGAGGATCAGTTCAATGTGGTGGCATCTCGCGGTGGTCGTACGGCGTTCCAGGTCGAGGAGGATCGCTTTGGCATCGGCGATGTTCCGTTGACCCTGCAATATGCATTGCAAGAGCCAAGCGAAGAGTCGCCATTTGGTTTCGCTCTGCGCGGAGCAGTGGAATTACCTAGCGGCAACGAAAAGGCCGGTTTTGGCAATGGAAAGACCGACTGGTCCCTGGGCGCTCTCGCTGAGTACCGCTACGGCTCGGCTGCCTTCACGGGTCATGCCCAATACACCTTCGCGGGAACACCATCCCGAGTCCGGCGCGCAGGGCTGAGCTTCCACGATGTTCCGTCGGTGGGTGGGGGAGTTGAGTGGGCACTCGAGAGGGGTTGGGCCCTGCTGGCTCAGACTGAATGGGAGGCGTCAACCCTGCGGCGCATGCGGGTGAACGAAGCCAACGACAGCCAGTGGTTGTTATGGGCTGGAGTCCGCAAACGATTTGCGAATGGATTGGTTCTCGATCTGGGTCTGGGCGAAGACCTTTCGACCAATGTTGCGCCGGATATCAGCTTCTGGATCGGCCTGCGCTGGCGCTGAGGCGGACCCCTGCTGTGTTCCTACTTGGAGAGAAGGACTCTGTCTGCCGATAGCAGATCGACGGTGAGCACAGCTCGCGCCCGAGCATCGGCCACAAAAGCTCTGTTATCGTCAATGATGATGTGAAAGGGATCCAGAAAGTCTGGGCCTATGCCGTGATCTGAGTCGGAGAAGTAGCTGCGGTCACCCGTGAGAAGGTCGACGGCGATGAGAGCATGTAAGGCTACGTCGACCACCAAAGCTCGTGTGCCATCCAAGGCGATGCCCAAGGGTTCGGCGAAGTCCGGGCCGTTGCCGTTGTTCTTGTCGGAAAGAAGGACTCGAGCGCCGCTGCTGAGGTCGACGGAAATGACGCCCTTGATGCCTTCGTCGACGACGAAGGCCATGCCATCTGCGGCTACGATAGCGGCTGGCTGGGCAAAGAGGGGGCCACTGCCTGTGCTCGCGCTGGAGATGATACTGCGATCTGCAGTGCTCAGATCAACGGCGCATACGGCATTGAGGTCCAGGTCGACGACCAAGGCTCGAGCGCCGTCGAGGGTGATGCCTACAGGATTCTTGAAGTTCGGTCCGCTGCCGTTGGCGAGATCGGAAAAGATGCTGCGGTCGCCAGTGGCAAGATCAACAGCGATCACTGCATCGAGGCTAGCGTCGACAATCAAGGCTCTGTCGGCCTCGCTTGCGATTCCCACGGGACCTTGTAGCGGCGGCCCCTGGCCGAGACTCAAGCCTGTAATCAGGTTGCGATCCCCATTGTTCAGGTCCACTGCAATGACCACATCAGTCAGAGGGTCGACGACCAAGGCACGCTCACCATTCATCGCGATTCCGAGCGGAAGGGAAACGCGCGGGCCTGCGCCGATGTTGTTGTCGGAGAGTAGGCTCCGATCTCCGATGCTCAAGTCGACGCTCAGCACGGCGTCAAGATAGGCGTCGGCAACGTAGGCAGTCGTCCCGTCGGAGACCAGTCCACGGGGATTGCCTGGCAGGGGCCCGCTACCGTTATTGATATCAGAGACCATGCTGCGATCGCCAGTGAGCAAGTCCACTGCCAAGATGCCGTCACTCCCGATATCTGCAACCAACAGGCGATTGCCATCGATTGCCAATGCCACTGGAACTCCGAAGCTGGGCCCCATGCCCTGGCCGGCACCGGAGAAGTACACGCGATCGCCTGTGCTCAGGTCTACGGCGATCACTGCTGCCAGTATCTGGTCTACGACCAGGGCACTCCCGCCATCGATGACGAGCCCCAGAGGCAAGACCATGTTGGGTCCGGAGCCTATGGCGGAACCGGAGATAATGCTCCGGTCACCGGTGCCCAAGTCGATCGCGAACAGGCAACCGGCCCCTGCATCGGCAACGATGAGACTGCTACCCTCCAAGGCGGGTGCGCGCGGCGTGATTAGACTGGGGCCGATGCCTCGCGTCGAGTCTGAGAAGATGCTGCGGTCGCCGTTGCTCAGGTCGACCGCGAAAATCGCTGCGAGTGAAGCGTCCGCGACAAGCAGGCGGTTGCCGTCTTTGGCGAGTCCAGTAGGAAGGACCATGCCTGGCCCTGCGCCGACTTGTCCTTCCTGGGAGATCACTTGGCGCATGCCGTTGCTCAGATCGACAGCAACGATCCCGGGGAGGTCAACGTCGAGGACTATGGCTCGGTTTGCCGCAGGGTCGAGGATGATCGCTTGCGGGCTGTGGATGAGTGGTTGCGCTTCGATCCTTGCTTCGGCCGCGTTGTCGATGATGCCACCCATGCCGTCGATGGTTTCCACTTTGAGAATGTTGTCGCCAGCGCTAAGCGGCAGGTTCAACTCCCAGTTCGCAAAGCCGTCGCTGCTCATGGCCAACTGTCCGTTGACCAGGACTTGGCTGACACCGTCGGAATCGAATGCCATGCCACGAATGCGAATTGAGTCGGCGTCAGTTCTCGATTCTAGGGGGGGGAAGGTGAGGCTAGCACCGTCATCGCCGATCACTCCCTCGTTGGCATTGGACATGATGACGCCAAGGCCAGGGACGGCTGCGTCGACGACGATTACCTGCTGATAGAAGGCAACGCCAATCCACTCGGAGCTGCCAGGCAGGTTGAGGTCCCAGTTTCCGACTCCCAGGTTGATGCTGAGAGGAACGAAGCGCCTGAGGTCCACATAGAGTTGACAGCCAGGCATTCCCTGTAGAGTCAGATCCAGAGGCAGCGCGGATCCTGCGTAGCTCGTGTTGGAGAGCCCGAGGGCACCGACGGCAAAGCTGCTGTCCGGCACAGCGCTGAGAACAGAACGAAAGCTCCGTCCCAGAAAGGGCAGGGCATCGGCATCCGCCGCCAGCACTGGTACGCCGATGCTTCCTGGGCATCCCATGCCAAAGCTCTCATAGGCCGGCTTCTGTCCGCTTGAACTCGCAGCGAACAGGAGACCCGAAAGGAGTGCTGGAAGTGAGTCTAAGGTGAAGCGCATGCGGACTTCCAACCCCCCGGATGGCCAAGCATACTTGCCCCATCGTCGAGACTCGTCAATACGCAGGGGGCAGAATTTGTTATCCGGGTGGCTCGGCTCGTCGACGGGGGAGACCGAATCCCGTCGTCTGGTGCACAGGGTCAGGGATGCGGGTCTCCTGCTATTCGATACGGCGGATGTCTAGGGCGCTGGAGCGAGTGAGGAGATCATGGCCTTCATGGGGCATTTTCCCGATTTCGGCTTAGCTCTTGGATGGCTTGTCCGTGGAATTCCCGTAGAGCTTCTGCCACGACTCAGGGAGGGTGACCGGGTCATTCCAGACCTTGACGGTAATCTTGCGTCGCGTCGCCTCCGGATGTTGCGAGCTGTAGATGGGAGTCTTGACGTCGAGATTCAAGAAGAGCAGGAGACCGCCTTGGCAACTCTCCATGGCCGCCGCGGGAACTACGAAGGCCTGGTATTCCTTCTGCCTGCGGCCGCTGCCGACAGTGATTTGCTCCATGCACTGTGCCCTGCTTCTGAACTCGTGACGAATGTTCTGCCTCTTCAAGGAGAGGCGAATGGCGTCAAACTCCTTGCGCTTGAATTCTGACAGGGCAGCAATCGATTCTGGATAGGTCACGACGACAAAGTCGGGGTCGATCATGGCCAGCTGCTGGTCGTATGCGGTCTCAATCTTGGCCAGGATCTCGGCTGCTTCCCTCGCAGGGTCGGGGGTGCCAGGGCCACAGGCGGTCAGGGCCAAGGCCAGCCCGCTCGCGATGCGCCTGTGCCAGTTCTGGGCAGAGCGGTTGGGAAGGCGGCTTGCTTGGATGGACATGGAGCCTCTCCGTGGATGGACGCTGGTGCAACTCCGAGGCCCTGAGGATCTTTCAAAGGATCTAATTCTTGTACAGGTCGGCTGCTGGATTCTCACTTTGAGCCCCGGTCTTCACGGCCCCGAAGCTCCTGTGGCCTGATTCGGGACAGTTCCACAGGGCCAGCAACAAGGACTTTTCCTGCCACCGGGCGCTGGGCTCTCGAGAGCGGCGTTCGGAGCCCGCCAACTGGCGCCCATCTGAGCTCTTCAGGCTTCTGCGCAAGCGCACGATGAAGCCGTCGACAAGCGGACTGAAGCATCAGTCCCTAGCACCTCAGGAGTTGGCAATATGAACTCGATCGTTTGCTCAGAAGTTCCGTATCCGGAAGAGGGTCATTCCAGGGCCGCTTCGCGTGCGTCCTCTCGGCTCGAGCAGGGGCAGTGGTTGGCTGGACCGGATCATTGTCGGCAGCGCCTGCTGAGGCGTGATCATGCGGGCGCCGGCTCTAATTGGCTGCGGCGACCCAGGGGTCGAATCAGTCATCTGATCGTTCTTGCGCTGGCCTGCTTGCCTTTGGTCAGCTGTGGTTCTGGTGGGGGTAGCAGTGCGCTGCTGGAAAGCGGTCCGCGTTTTCAGACCAGTTCCCTCGTCGACGGTGAAGTGGGCATGCCCTACTCAGTGGTCATTCAAGCGGCTGGCGGAACGGCCCCGCTAAACATAAGGATCGAAAGTGGTCGGCTCCCGAGCGGTCTGAGTTTGTCCGGCGGCGTGATTTCTGGCACCCCGATGGTGGCAGGTAACGAGTCCTTCACCCTGGAAGTCAGGGATGCGTCCACTCCTCCCCAGACCCAGATGAAGATCTACAACCTGCAGATCAATAATCCGGTCACGGTTCAGGTCTTGACGACGAGTTTGCCCTCTGGCAACGCCCAGAGCTTCTATTCGAATCCTATCGACGTGCAGGGAGGTTCACCGCCCTATCTCTTCGAGATCGTGTCAGGCACGCTTCCTTCGGGAATCAGCCTCAATAGCGGCACGGGCGTGATTGCGGGCGTTCCAAGTCAAGTAGGTTCCTTCCCTCTGGGCCTGCAGGTAACGGATGCGATTGGTCAGACCGGCAGTGGAGTGCTGATGCTGTTGATTCAACCAGCAACTGCCAATCCGATTGTCATTCAGACCCAGTCCTTGCCGACGACAGTTGCCAATACGGTCTATTCCGCGACTCTGTCTGTTTCCGGTGGTACTCCGCCCTATCAGTTCGACTTGGAGAGCGGCAGTCTTCCTGCTGGGCTGGCTCTGAATCCGACGAGCGGCGAGATTGCAGGAACCTCGACTCAGGCTGGAACTGCCAACTTCACTCTTCGAGTTCGGGATAGCGGCAGCGGTCTGGCGACGACTCCTATGTCCTTGACGGTGCAGCCGGCGATCAATCCGCTGACGATTTCGACATCCTCGTTGCCGGCGGCGACATCGAACCAGTTCTACACGGTGGCTGTAAGCGTGACCGGTGGCGTGCCGCCCTATCAGTTCTCCATCTCCAACGGGAGCCTCCCTGGTGGTATCAACCTGAATGGTACGAGCGGTACGATCAGCGGCACGGCCAGCCAGACGGGAACCTCTGCCTTCACTTTGCGCGTTCAGGACAGCCAGTCAGCTCAAACGACGGCTGGTTTCTCGGTCACTGTTCTTCCAGCTGCCAACCCCTTGGCGATTACGACTTCTAGTTTGCCGGCTGCTACCGAGGGAACCGCATTCAACGCGAGTATCGTCGCCACTGGTGGCACGGCTCCCTACAGCTTCAGTCTTACATCGGGTTCTCTTCCTGCGGGCATCAGTATGTCCGCCGCCAATGGTTCTCTGTCGGGGACTCCAAGTCAGGCTGGCACTTTCAGTTTCACAGTGCAAGTGCAGGATAATCTGGCCGCCCAGGCGACTGCTGGCTTGAGCCTTGTTGTGCAGTCCGTTTCGACCGGTGGGTCCGCCATTTCTCTGGTCACAAACAGAAACAACGGCGTGGCGCCACTGTCCGTGTTCTTTGATGCCAGTGGAACGACCAGCACGGATCCGCAGGCTCCCAATGAGTTCCGCGATCTCACCTATCACTGGGACTTCAGTGATCCAGGCGCGAGGCATCTTTCATCTTCGGGTCCCTTGGCAGCGCATGTCTTTGAGAACCCAGGCTCCTACAGCGTCCAACTGACGGTTACTGAGCCAGGTGGGAACGTATCTACCCAGTCCCGGACCATCGTCGTCGATGATCCTGATGTGGTCTTCGCCGGGAGCAATACGATCTGCTTCTCCAACACCAACAGTTTCGTCGGCGCTCCTGCTGGAGCTCAGTTGGTGACCACATCGTCCTTCAATGTGGGGCTCTCCTACTACCAAGCAGGCCGCCGTCTCCTCTTCAGGCGCGGGGACTCCTTCAGCAGTTCCAGTTCCTATCTCAACCAGACTGGAGCTGGCATCATCGGTGCCTTTGGACAGGGGACGAACCCTGATCAGCGGGGAATCTATGCCAACAACCCGCGCGTGGTTTGTAGCGGCTCAGGTCCTCTCAATATCCGTGGTTCGGAATTCCGCATCATGGATCTGCAATTCGAGGATCCGTCTGGAGCGACTGATCATGTCTTCGACGCGGATCGTAGGCTGGTTGGCGGTCTTCTGCTCAGGCTGAAGACGACCGGCTTCCGTGTGCCAATCATGATCTCCTACGACGTGACCAGGTACTTTGGGCTCGACCCACACAGCCAAAATACCATTGCGGACTGTCATACCATCGCGCCTCGAATCAATGGCTACTACATCTCGGGTCATCAACTGGCGCTGGTCGGTAACAAGGTCGAGCGCTGCGTGGTCAGTCATTTGGTGCGCATTACATATACCGATGGCTGTGTTGTGGATAGCAATGAGCTCCATGATCCAGGCCCGACAAGACTGGCTCTTAAGCTGCATGCGCATCAGGACACGGGCAGGCATGGTCAGTTTGCGCAACGTATTGTAATCCGAGGCAACCACCTCAAGGCTTCCAGCGGCTGGATCATGGTTGTTGGTCCGAAGGACAACGCGAGTAACGAAGCCTTGCGAGAGATCCTCATCGAGCGCAACTTGATAGTCGCAGAGGGTGACGCCACCCAGGCGATTCGGCTCAATTGTCGGGAAGTGACGGTGCGTAACAATGTCTTCGCGGACTTCGGTTCGACGACTTACTCGTTCAGGTGTGTGTTCATCGGCAAGTATGGTCCTGAGCCGGCTCCACAGGAGATCGAGGTCTATCACAACACCTATTATGGATCGGTGCCGCGATCGAATTCTTATGTCGTCGAGGTGGCGACTCATCTCGGTGGTCCTGCGATGGTGAAGAACAACCTGGCCTGGGGTCCTTTGGTCAGCAACGTCTTGGCCGCGGTTGGTTCCGCGCAATATGACGCGGTTGGAAACCTCGCCGGAGTTGATCCTCGCTTCAACAACATCGGAGCGATGGACTTCACGCTCTCGAACTCTTCTCCTGCGCTCAGCGCAGGGCAGCAGACGATGGTGCGAGATGACTTCAGCGGTCGGATGCGGAGTGTTTCTTCTGGCGCGCCCGACGTGGGCGCTCATGAACGCTGATTCGTTCTCCTAGAATAGGAGCCAGGCTCGGTGCTGGAGTGGTCGATGATGGTCGAGTTCTCCACTGCCGGGTCTGTTTCTTTTGGAACTCTGAGCCGCTGCTAGGCGGCCCTGTTGACTCGATTCACCAGCATTCCCCCGAGCAGAGTGCTGCTGGATGCGATGATGGCGTACCAAGGCCAGGCGACATCGGTGGCAAAGGCAACGTAGGTGGTCACTGAGAGTCCGATTGAGAATCCCAGGAGGGCGGACTTTTCGCTTACCGGTAACCTGCGCAGGCCAAGCAGGAACAAGCCCAGGAGTAAGCCGGTTGTGAAGCCGGCGATGGCGAGTACCGAATCGATGACGCTGCTGGCAAAATACTGGCCGAGGCAGCCAACAGTGATCTGCACGAGGCCGAAGGCGATGGTGAAGACACGTACGACTCTCAACTCATCGCTGTCATCGGCCTGCTTTCGCCAAAGGGGCAGATAGATATCATGAGTCATAGTCGTCGCTGATGAGTTGAGTGAACTCGATAGGGTCGACATTGCAGCTGCGAACACTGCGCCGAGCACTACGCCACGTGCTCCGCTCGGCATTTCCGCGATGATGAACTGGGCAAAGATGCGGTCAGATGCAACTTCTGCGCCAGCACTCCAGACGAAGAGTGTGAGTCCGATGAGCATGAAGAAGGCAGCTTGCGCCCAGGCAAGAAAGCCGCTCAGGCCGAGAGCGAGGCTGGCTTGGGCGCGGCTACGTGCGGACAGATAGCGCTGGACCATCATCTGATCCACGCCATGGGTGCCCATGGACAGGACTGCGCCGCCGACCATGCCGGCCCAGAAGGTGCCAACACGATCGAAGTCCCAGCTGAAGTCGAAGAAGCGCAGCTTGTCGCTTTCCGAAAGGGTCGATTCGACCGTCGACCAACCCCCGGGGATCTTGTCCAAAAGGACGAGGTAGGCCAGGCATGCGCCTGACATGTAGATGACGAATTGGACAAAGTCAGTCCAGACTACCGCTCGCAGGCCACCCAGGAAGGTATAGACGATGGTGGCCACACCCAGACAGATGACCGCCAGGGACAAGTGGATACCGGCAAGTTCCTGCAGGACGATGGCAGACAGGAACAGGCGCAGACCGTCGGCCAGACTTCGCGTAGTCAAGAAGAGCAGACTGGCCAGTCGCCGAGTCTTCGCGCCGAACCGCTCCTGCAGGACTTCATAGGCGGTGAATACCCGGCCCTCGAAGTAGCGTGGCATGAGGATGAGGATGATCAGCAATCGGCCGATGCAAAAGCCCATGGGGAGCTGCAGCCATGTCAGATCACCTGCATAGGAGATGCCCGGCATGCTCAGGAAAGTGACCGTGCTCGTCTCCGTAGCGACGATGGAGAAGAGCAGGAGCCACCAGGGCATGTTCCTCCCGCCGAGCATGTATTCGCTGCTGCTCTGCGGTCGCCTTCCTATCCAGACGCCGAAGACCAAGGTCCCCAGGAGGTATGCGAGCAGAATGCTCGTGTCCAAGGCGCCCAGATTCATGCCCTTGGTTTAGGGCAAAAGAGACTGGGAGGATATGCCGCAATTGCCGCGAATCTGTGCCGCTATCTTGCTGATCATCGAGCGAGCCTTAGTCTTGACAGCATCTTCTGTCTGGAGGGAGATTCATGAAAGCACTGCGATTCTCAGCAATGTCCTGTCTGGCCCTAGCACTGTCTGCATGCGCCAGCGAATCCCATCGTACCATTGCCACGGAGACCGTGGCCACCTATGGAACCGACTACAGCGGTCCCCGTACCAGCATGGCTATCGGCAAGTTTCAAAACAGCTCGCCATACATGCGGGGCATCTTCTCTGCGGGTGAAGATCGTCTCGGCAATCAGGCCAAGACAATCTTGAAGACGCACCTCTCGCAGACCAATCGATTCAATCTAGTCGATCGCGATAACATGCAAGAGATTGAGCGTGAAGCCAAGCTTGCTGGCACAGAGCAAGATCTTGTCGGCGCACGCTATGTGATCACCGGCCAGGTCACCGAGTTCGGCCGTAAGGAAGTCGGGGACAAGGCTCTCTTTGGCATCCTGGGTCGCGGCAAGACACAGGTTGCGTACTCCAAGGTCTCGGTGAATCTCGTCGATGTCCGAACTTCCCAGGTGGTGAAGTCCATCCAGGGTGCTGGCGAGTACAGCCTGAGCAGCCGGGAGATCCTGGGCTTTGGCGGGACCTCCTCCTATGACTCGACGCTCAACGGGAAGGTCTTGAACCTCTCCATTACTGATGCGGTGAACAAGCTCGTAGAAGCCTTGGAGAAGGGAACGTGGCGACCGGAAGGCGACTAGTAGTCTTGGGACTCCTGTTCTGTGGCTTCGGCTGTGGACCTGGCACCATGTACCAGTGGGGGGAGTACCAGGACCTGCTCTACGCCGCCTACATGGAGCCGGGCTCGGTCGATGTACAGGATGAAATAGGGCGGCTCTCGGATCAGATCGAGCGGACTGAGCAAGCCGATGAGCTCGTGCCGCCAGGGGTTCGAGCACACCTCGCTTCGCTGCTCTATCAGACCGGCGATGCAGAAGGGTCGGCCAGCATGTTCCTGGCCGAGAAGGAGGCCTTTCCAGAGTCCGCTGTCTTTGTCGATGGCATGATCGAACGGATGAAGCAATGAGAAGCACGGCGATGCTTGCGGCTCTCTTGCTCGGCGGCTGCTCGACGCCGGTTTATGATTATGGCCCCTATCTTGCGCACATGCCGCGCTCGATCCTGGTGCTGCCACCGATCAACGACTCGGAGGAGGTCCGCGCGACCTACGGATGGTTGTCGACGGTTACTCTGCCCCTGGCAGAAAGAGGCTACTACGTATTTCCGGTGGCAGTTGTCGACGAGCTCCTCAAGCAGAACGGCATGCCGACTGCGATGGATATGCAGACAGTTCCCTTGGGCAAGGTCCGGGAAATCATTGGTGCGGACGCAGTGCTCTACACGCGGATTCGCGAGTGGGGCACCAGCTACCAACTGATCAATTCGCAGACTTCTGTGCTCGTCGATTGCTACATGGTCGATGTGGATACGGGGGTCGAGATTTGGCGTGTTTCTCGCAAGGCGGTCTATAACTCGAGTCGAGCCGATGCCAGCCTGCTCGGGTTGATTGTCAATGCCATTACCGCTCTCGTTGAGCAGATCGCCAGTGACGTGAGCGACTATGCCGCCGATGTTGGTGCCCAGGTCAATTCCTCCCTCGCCGGCGGCTACGACGGACTTCTGGTAGGACCCTACCATCCTCGGTACGCGGAGGATCAGGAGTTACAGAGAGATGCCCTTGCAGCTCGCCAGAAAGAGGCTGCAGAAAACGCGGCCGCTGAGGAAGGCAAGTAGGTCATTCTTTGGCGATCGATCCCAGCACAGAGGCCGTCAATCCCGCCTCGACAGACCTCGACCTGCTGAGCAGCTTGGAGCTGGTCAGGTGCATGAATGCCGCAGATGCAGAGGTGCATCGCGCGGTCGCTGCCGAGGCCGAGCAAATCGCCTTGGCGATCGACCGGATTGCTGCACGGCTTGCTGCGGGTGGGCGCTTGATCTACCTGGGAGCTGGAACTTCTGGCAGACTGGCGGTGCTCGACGCCGCCGAGTGTCCACCGACCTTCTCGTCGTCGCCGGGGCAGGTCTTGGGGTTGATTGCTGGCGGGGATTCGGCGCTGCGAGAATCCGTGGAAGATGCGGAAGACTCAGGCGACGCGGCTCAGCAAGATCTCGTCGCCTGCAAGCTATCGGCTGCGGATGCCCTTTGCGGAATCGCGGCAAGCGGCAGCACAGCCTACGTGCTCGCCGCCATTGCATTCGCCAGGCAACGCGAGGCCCTGACCATCGGGCTGAGTTGTAATGTGGACTCGCCTCTCAGCAGGGCCGTGGACCTGCCAATCAGCCCGGTGGTCGGACCCGAGATCTTGGCGGGCTCGACCAGGCTCAAGGCCGGGACTGCTTGCAAGATGGTGCTCAACATGCTGAGCACTGGCGTGATGGTCCGTTTGGGGAAGGTCTACGGCAATCGGATGGTGGATCTGCAGGCGAGGAACAGCAAGCTGCGCGAGCGAAGTCTGCGCATGATCGTGGACCTCACTGGTCTGGATTCGATTGCGGCGGGGAAAGTTCTCCACAGCGCCGATGGAGAGGTCAAAACTGCGCTGGTCTGCGTGCACAAAGGGGTTGAGCCGGCCGAGGCGCGCCGAATGCTGCTGGCAGCGCATGGACGAGTCCGTGAAGTCCTCGGAACATGATCGAGAAGCACTTGCGCCCGGCGAGTTTATGGCAAAACTGGGGTCATGCCTGAGTTCATGAGGATCTGCAAGAGCAGTGAGGAGATCGACCATCTTCTCCTCGAGGAACTACACACGGTGGCCAGCAACAAGCCGGATGCGCTGATCTCCATCGCGACGGGACAGACCTATGCGAGTTTTCTGCGGCAGCTTTCAAAGGAGAGTTTGCCTGACAGCTTGCGATTCACTCACCCGGATGAGTTCCTTGGCATTTCACCTGAGCATCCAGGGAGCATGGTGGCCGAGCTCATCGGCCATTGTTCCCATCTCCAGAAAGCCATGGCAGAAGGGCGTTTCCTGTCGGTCCCCTTTTCCGGCGAGGGCACCGATCTGGCCGACTTTGAAGGCAAGATCGAAGACCTGGGTGGAGTCGATCTCCAGCTCCTGGGAATCGGTCGCAACGGACACATCGCCTTCAACGAGCCGGGCACCCGATTCCTGGCGGGATACCACCGCACACCCCTGGCCGCGACAACCATTGAGGACCTGGGCTCTCGCTTCGCCCCGGCGAAGGCGCCGGATCATGCGGTTACTATCGGCCCTCGTAACATCCTGGCAGCGCGGCGCATAGTGATCGTCGCCAAAGGCGCAGCAAAGGCAGAGGCGATCCGCTTGATGATGACCAGCAACATCGATGAGGATGTTCCGGCCAGCCTTCTGAGGCGCCATGACAATGCCAGGGCCTTGGTCGATGCGGATGCGGCTTCGACCTTGCAGGGCAAGCTTGGGGCCAATCAGTGAGGAGCAGCTTCCTGCTGCTCCCACTAGCCCTGATCGCCTGCTCGGAGGATCCCGCGCGCAGCGTGCTCGAGTCAGGCCGCGTCTTCGCGGCGATGGACTCGGAGCAGCGAGCCGGTCAGCTCTTCATGAGCTGGACTCTCTCGCGCCAGGAAGATGAGGGCGAGGCTCATGCCCAGATCAAGGAATGGGCGCGCAAGGGGGTGATCGGTGGCGTGATCCTCTCCCTCGGAACCGTTGCTGAGGCGGCCGCCTTGGTGGAGGATCTGCAATCGGTGGCGGCCACCCCGCTACTGATCGCGGCGGACTTCGAAGCGGGAGTCGCCTACCGCCTGGAAGGTGCGACTCACATGGGCAGCAACATGCTCATCGCTGCCACGGGCTTGCAGCGACTGGCGCGTGCTGCGGGTCAGGTCACTGCCATCGAAGGGCGAGCCTTGGGAGTTCATTGGTGCTTTGCGCCGGTGCTCGACGTGAACGTGAATCCAGCCAACCCGATCATCAATCTGCGCTCCTTCGGTGAGGATCCACAGGCGGTGGCGCGCTTCGGAGTCGCCTTCATCTCCGGCCTGCAAGCAGGGGGGATGATGGCCACCGGCAAGCACTTCCCGGGGCATGGTGATGTCGCCAGTGATTCGCATCTTTCCATGCCGACACTTACCGGCGATCGGGAGCGGTTAGAAGCTGTGGAGCTGCTGCCTTTCCGCTCAGCGGTGGCTGCTGGAGTCGACAGCATCATGACCGGTCACCTGGCTGTGCCCGGGCTTGGTGAGGATCCGGGAATTCCGGCTACCATGTCCCGCCGCATCCTCAGCGATTTGCTCCGCGAGGACATGGGCTTCGCGGGGCTCGTGGTCACCGATGCCCTCAACATGGGCGGTGTGCGTGATGCAATGCCTCCGGCGGCGGCGGCGCGAAAGGCGCTCGAAGCCGGTGCGCAGGTCCTGCTCATGCCCCCCGATCCGATCGCCGCAGGTGCCGCGATCATGGCGGCGGATCCTGCGCTGCTGGATGCAGCCGCCCTGAAGATCCTCGAGACGAAGGCCGAACTGGATCTTCTTGCGGGGAAGCAGGGGCCTGCGGCTGACTGGCGAGAAGTCTTGGCGCGGCCGACCCATGCACAGGTGGCCCGGGAGATTGCTCTGCGTGGCACAAGCCTGCTCCGTGATCGGGAAGGCTTGCTGCCCCTGACTCCAGGTCCAGTTGCCGCCCTTGTTCTTGGCAGCAGTCCTGACGATCTCAGCAGCGACCTGCTCATCGACCTGCTGCGAAACGCGGGCTTTGAACTTATGCTGCAGGCTTTGCACCCAGAGAGCAGCGATGCGGAGATCGCCGCAGCCATCGCGGCTGTGGACCGTGCGCCCCTGGCCATCGCCTCCATCCATGTTGGCGTGCGCGAATTCTCCGGCCGCATCGGCCTACCGTCACGATTCGCAGGCATCGCCGATGCTCTGAATCGGCACCAGCGCGGTCTGGCCGTCAGCTTCGGCAACCCCTACCTGTTGGGTGACTTTCCGCGGATCTCGACATACCTTTGTGCCTTCGCTGATACGCCCATCAGCCAGGCAGCTGTGGCGGAAGCTCTCCTTGGAAAGAATGGTATCAGTGGTCGCAGCCCCGTGCGCATTCCCGATCTGATTCGCCTGGGAAGCGGATTGAGCTTCTTTCCCGGCAGTTCTCTCGAGGCCGCGTCTCCCGAGATTGAAGGCATGGCCGCGGATCTATGGGCGGTGATCGCGGCACGTCTGCAGAAAGCCATCGACGATGGCATCACGCCGGGAGCTGTGGTTGCGGTTGCTCGCCGGGATCGACTTCTGGCCGAGGTTGCAGTCGGTCGTGAAACCTACGCAGCCGACTCGCCGCCGGTAGACAGGGATAGCCTCTACGACTTGGCCAGCCTCACCAAGGTCTGCGCCACGACTCCGACTCTCCTGCGTCTGGTGGATCGCGGTTTGATCGACTTGGACCAGACGGTGAACTCGATCTTCCCGATCTATCGTGGTGGTCGTCGCGAAGAAGTCAGCATCCGGCAGCTTCTCACCCATAGCTCTGGCTTGCCGGCGCATCGACCCTTCTACAAGACTGCGAACAGCAAGGCGACCATCCTGGCTGCGGTCCTCGAGACAGAACTCGAGTCTGCTCCAGGCGCGGCCTACCGCTACAGTGACCTGGGCATGATGCTGCTCATGGCTTGCATGGAGAAGGTGACGGGAATGAGTTTCGAAGACCTGGCGCGCCAGGAGGTCTTCGCAGCCTTGGCGATGGATAGTGCTCGCTTTGCCAGTGGCGCAGCTTTGGATGCGGTGCCCACTGAGGAGGATGCCTGGCGTGGTCGGCTCATCCGTGGCGAGGTGCATGACGAGAACGCCTTTGTCATGGGCGGCGTCTCCGGACATGCGGGTCTCTTTGCCAAGGCGGCAGATGTGGCCCGCCTGGGAGTGGCCTTTCTTGCCGGCGGCCGTGGCTGGCTCAGTCCGGACTTGGCTAGACTGGCCAGTCAACGAGATGGTCGAGTGCCAGGCAGCAGCCGTGCCTTGGGTTGGGACAGCTATGAGCCGGGCGGCTCAGGGGGGAGTCTCCTGTCTCCAGGCGCCTTCGGGCACACGGGCTTTACCGGGACCTCGGTCTGGTGCGATCCGGACAGTGACCTCTGCATCGTCTTGCTGACCAATCGAGTGCACCCGAGCCGGGAGGGTCATGGAATTCAAGATCTACGCGGAGACCTCGCCGACATTGTGATGCGGAGTCGGGAGTCATGGCATGACTGAGCAAGAAGCGCCCTACCTGCCAATTGCGGTTGGGTTCTACTTGCTGGCGCTGCCCATGTTGATCGCAGTCATCCTCGCGGAGACAGTGGCAGGTGCCTGGACCAACGGGATCGCCGCCGCGGTCTTTGCCCTGCTTGGCTTCACCCTGCAGAGGAAGGCGCGATGATCGGAGCCTGGGATTGGACCTTCATGATCTGGTTCTTGCTCGTCACCTGCGGTGTCGGCTTTTTCTACGCGCGCCGGGCCAGCAAGAACCTGTCCGAGTACTTCCTGTCCGG
>JAJFFD010000206.1 GCA_021776805.1 Planctomycetota bacterium | reverse complement strand
GCCGGCAGTAGTGCCCACATGGCAGCAGCGAAGAGGCCGCAGCGTTCGTTGCTCAGGGCGCGGCCAAGGAGAAACATGCCGTAGATCCCGAGGCAGGAGGCGAGGAGGGCAGGCAGGCGTAGCCAGAGCGGGTCGCTGCCGAGGAGGCCGAGCGGCCGCAGGATCAGATAGAAGAGCGGTGGATGAGCGTTGCCGATGACCTGCTGCCAGAAGCCTGCCCAGTCGAGATGAACCGCTCGGTAATAGATGCCTTCATCGCCGTTGATCCAGTAGCTCAAGGCCGGATCGAGGCGCAGGGCGAAGCCCAGGATGAGAAGGGCCAGCAAGATGATTCGGGAGTCCAGAGGCCACTTCATCTGCCTTGGATTCTAACTGCCCATGCCTGGTGACCAAGCCAGGGACTATGCTCCTCGCAACTCGGACTCAGCAAGCGTAATTCCCTCCATGGCATCAGCACATCGCCGGACCCTCGCCTTCTCACTCCTTCTAGCCTGCTGGAACCTGCCCCTGCCCGCGCAGGAGCAGGGTGAATGGAGCCGCTTTCGTGGCCCCAACGGTGATGGGATCAGCGATTCAGGCCGCCTGCCCGTGGAGTTTGGCGCGGACAAGAATCTGGTTTGGCGAAGGGCTTTGCCCCCTGGGCACTCCTCTCCGGTTCTCATGGGGGAGCGGATCTTCCTCACGGCGACCGAGGGAGAGAAGCTCTACACCTATTGTCTCCATCGCAAGTCCGGCGATGTTCTTTGGCGCAAGGCGGCGCCGAGAGATCGGGTTTCCAAACTCGATGGGCGCAATAACGATGCCTCGCCGAGCCCGGTGGTGGACGGGGAGAGAGTCGTGGTCTTCTTCAACGACTACGGCATGCTCGCCTATGACCACGCAGGCGAAGAGCTCTGGCGCCTGCCCCTTGGCCCCTTCAACAATCTCTATGGCATGGGCGCCTCACCGATCCTTGTAGGCGACAAGGTCATCCTCGCCTGTGACCAGAACCAGGGTTCTTTTCTCATCGCGGTCGACAAGACCAATGGTGAGGAGATCTGGCGAGTAGATCGACCGCGGGCGACCAGCGGCCATTGCACACCGATCCTCTACCAGCCTGAGCAAGGTGGCCTGCAACTGATCTTGCCGGGCTCCTTCTTGCTCGATGCTTACGATGTGGAGACTGGCCGGCGGGTCTGGTGGGTTTCGGGCCTGTCCTTCGAGATGAAGTCGGTGCCAGTCTTGCACGAGGGAGTGATCTACATCAATGGCTACGGTTCGCCGCTCAACCAGCCGGGCAGGCAGGTAGTCCTGCCAGACTTCGCCGAGATCATCGTTAGCAACGATGTGGACGAGAGCGGCGATATCTCCGAGAAGGAGATGCCCGAGTCCCGCGCCAGCGGCTATTTCGAGTTCGTGGATCTGGACACGAACAAGAAGCTCGACCAATCCGAATGGGAGTACCTGCAGGCGGTGCTCGGCTCGCTCAACGGCATGCTCGCCATCAAGGCTGGCGGCTCTGGCGACATGACCGAGGAGAACGTCAACTGGACCTACCATCGCTCCGTGCCGCAGTTGCCTTCACCGCTCATCTACAAGGACGTGCTCTACATGTTGCACGACCAGGGTGGTCTCTTGACTACCTTCGAGCCAGTGAGCGGCGAAGTCATCGAACGTGGTCGCGTCGAGGGCACAATCGACGGTTTCTATGCTTCGCCCGTTGCCGGGGATGACAAGATCTACGTAGTCAGCCTCGGCGGCACGGTGGCGGTTCTCGCCGCCAGCGGAAGCATCGAGACCCTGGCGGTCAACGAACTGGACGAGGCCTGCTATGCGACGCCGGCCATCGCTGATGGGCGGATCTATCTGCGGACGGAAGCGGCCTTGTACTGCTTTGGCTTGGAAGGGAACTGAGCCACCGTCACTTCTCCACCAGATCTACGATCACTTCCACCAGGCCCTTCTCCAGGACGACCTCTCGCGCCGGGATCGGTTCGTAGCCCTGCATCTCGGGGAACTCCACCCGATAGGTCCCCGGCGTATCGTAGTAGCGCTTCTGGCTGCGGGAGGTCCCGGTGGAGTAGCTCGCCCGGGAGGCACCCTCCGGCGGGGTCACCCGAATGCCGCCCCAGACCGCGAAGTCCAAGGGCATGACCGCACCCTTGCTGCGCACTTGGAAGACCATGCCAAGAGCAGGCTGCATCTGATAGTGCAAGTGATTCGCGCCGCCGACTGCTTCCAGTTCCACGGACAGCGGGCGATAGTCCGGATGTTCGAAGTTCACCTGGATGGGGCCGGCAACGGTGTTGATGCGCACCTCGCCGCTACTGCGATCCACCATCGCGTCCATGTTGACGTTGTTGTAGATACCCTCGATGTCCCCATCGCTCCAGCTGGCACGCTGGGGGCTGATGGGCGTGCCGCTTACCGCGTCGCTGAGGGTAATGCTGAGTTCGGCCATGGGCGGCAGAAAGAGATGCGCTTCCGTGGGGCCGGGTGCCTTGACCTGCACGGCGACCCGGTGCTGCTGTGGTGAAACGCGAATGACATAGGTGCCAGGCGAGACTTCCCCCGCGTCCCAAAGTAGACGTCCCTCGTCCTCCGGATCCGTGCTCATGCGCGCCTGCTGCAGGCGGATCTGCTTCTGGCCGCTGGCAGCCAGGTGCCGCTCGTCGGGCTGGCGATCGAAGATCAGGCTGCGGATCTTCTCTGCATCCTCTTCGGAAACCCGCAGGCTGCCGCGAAGATTGACGGTGACAGGCTCTGCATCGTCGAGGGGGATCGTCACCTTGCTCAACCCGCCGGCGATCAGGCTCACCGGGGCCTGCCCGATTGTGCGGGCGGCTTCGAATTCGCCGACTTGCACGAAGGCCATGTAGTCGCCGGGGGGCATGTCCTCGATGAGCAGGGGAGTCATCATGTTGGCTTCAAACTCCACTGCATGGCGGGTGCGACCGGCGGGCACCTGCTGCAGGCGAAGGTAGGTATGGAAGGGGACTTCGCCGACTAGGGTTACCTCCACACTGGCGCCGGGGAAGAGCTCGACCTTGCGTTCGCCGGCTCGGTCGTGGGCGATCTCGATGCGGCCCCAGCCATAGCCCGGTGCCCGCGCCCAGTAGATCTTGCTGCGTCGACCTGGGGGGATGGTAACCGGGGAGGCTGCGGACTTGGCGATGACGTTGACTTGACTGTTGTCCCCCGGGTGCAGGTCGTCGCCGATGGCTCGCCATGTATCGCGCATGCGGACTTCTACGTTCTGCAGGGGGACGCCCGTGTCGCCATCGACCACGTGGAGAAGGAGGCCCTGATCAAAGTGGAGCTCGATTTCTATTGAACCGTCCGCGGGGACCGTGAAGGACTCCTCGCTGACCGTGGCGCCGCGCCCGTCGAGGATGATGCTACGTGGACTGATCAT
>JAJFFD010000205.1 GCA_021776805.1 Planctomycetota bacterium | reverse complement strand
CCGTCGTCCCGCATTCGGTCCCCGATCGAGTTACACGTAGACTCGCTCGATGCCGGTGACGTACTTGGAGTTGCGGCTGAGGCGGAAGGGCCAGACGCCCGTGAGCCGCGCCGCGGCGGCGTCATCGTCGAGTCCGTACTTCAGCTCGAGGATCGTGGACTCCAGGCCAAATGGGCGCTGCCAAGGGCTCGAGCCTTCGAAGGCGCGATAGCTGACGTCCTCGTCCACCGTGGCGCGAAAGCGGTGGTCGGCCGAGAGAAAGTATCGGCGTCGGTAGCGGACAAAGAGGGCCGGATGGAGACCGCGAAGCGCCAGCCGGATCCGATCCGGGAGCCCGGCGGCTTCGAGGGTGGTCACGACCGTCCGAGCGTCTTCAAGAGGCAGGGGAGGGACCTCATGGCGGGCTTTTCCAACCAGCGGTCCGTCACGATACTTCTCTTCGAGGTGTAGGTCTTCGTCCTCGCCGTACCAGCGCAGGCGGATCTTTGTACGAACGGAGAGGCCCTCGCGGTTGTCGTGGAAGAAGCGGAAGTCGGGGGTATCGAAGTACAGGCTGTGCACCACCCGCTCGTGATAAATCTCTGAGAACAGCGCCGAATGCAGCCGTATGTGAGTCCGCACGCCAGCCGCCCCCACCGCACCGACGACAAACTTTCTCTCGTAGCGTCGCAGGTCCACCGGCTATTTCCCGTTTGCGGTTTCGTTGGGGTAGAGGAGCTTCACTGCGTTGGCTTGGCTCTCCTCGATCCAGCGCCTATCGATCCGCAGCCGTGAGTCGGGCTCCTTCAGGTAAGGGATTCTAATGTCCTGCAGTTCGAGGCCGTCCACCTCGAGTCGTCCCGGGCCGAATTCCGATTTCTTACGGTAGGCGGCGAGGCCGACCTCGCAACTATGCAGGCTGACATCGCGAGCGTAGAACTCGGAGAGGTCCTTGCTTGCGATCCCGATGCGCGTGCCGACGATGCGGATGTCAGCCCCCGAGACACGACTAGCTTCCCCAGCGCTGATCGCCTTGTCTCCCGCCGTGTCAATGAAGACCCTCTCGACCGTCACCGACGTCCCCGAGACGTCGATGGCATCGTTGGTGCTCCGTAGGAACGAGGAGTCAGTGATGGTGCCCTGCCCGAAGTCGATATCGAGTGCGTCCGAGGTTGCGTCCTCGAAGAGACAGCGATCTAGCTCGAACGAAGAACGGATCAGGTTGAGGGAATCTTCTGCTGTATTGCGACGGAACGAGACGTGACGGAGTGCGACCGGCGATTCGTAGAAAGTTACGGCCCCGGTGAGGCTCCAGCCGAGCTCGTGCGCGTAGCCGAGTTCTTCGAACACGACATGCTCGACCTTGGATGGCCCGCCGGCGCCGATGACCACGAGCCCCTGGCCCCCGCTCACCCGTATGGGGTGCTCCTCGCTGCCGATGAACCGAATTGGCGAACGCGAGACGATCTTTGCGTTGCCGGTCAGCAAGAGCTCGACGCCAAGTCCCGCTAGCAGCGTCCATCCCGAAGGAATGACAACATCTCGGTCGACAGTCCAGCGACCCGGTTTGATGCGGATCTCCTTGTTCTGCCGATCTACGTCGAGAAAATCGAACTCGATGGCGTTAGCCAATGCCCGCATCGGGTCCCGATCAAATTTTTCCGGCCAAGCGTAGGGCCAGGGTGTCACGCGCACGCGCTGGCTTTGCGACGCGCCGCGAATGCGGATGCGTAGGTCGAGCAGTTGTGCGCTCTCCGGTGTCCAGCTCACGTTCGGAGTGAGCGGGATCTCGACTAACCCGTAGCTCACGAGGTGGGCGGGGTTTCGTCCGGGGATGATCGTTGAGGCTTCTTGCAGCTCCGCGATCTTTCGTTCGCCGTGCAACACACTGTCGATTTCCACCGGCAGGTACTGGAGGTTGCCTATGCGCAACTGGAGCTTGTTGTCGTGGACGCCGACAAAGTAGGCGTGCGCCACCTTCACCGGGTTCAAAACTGCTCGGACGAAATTCTGGTTGGTTCGGTACAGTTCCGAGTCGAAATTAAAGTCTGGGAACTCCGAGCAAATGATGTGCAGCTTCTGCTGAATTTCCTCGTCCAGGTCCGCCAGGAGATCGTCGACGTAGCCGTCCTTCGTGAGCCGTTCAAGTTCGGAAACGTAAGCCTCGTAAAGCGCCTGATCGGCGAAGAGACTGTCGAACCAACGAAAATCGTAGTAGTAGACGTCGTCGGGCCGCGCGTTGAATGCCTTTCCGTAGCTGACCAGCAGGGACTTGCGTGGCCAGTCCTGAGTTCCCGCGTCGAAGCCGATCGGCTCCAGGCGGTCGGAGACTGGGTTGTGATAGAAACGGATGTTCCGCCAAAAGACGGAATGGGCGGCGCCCATGATCTCGGTGAGCGCTAGAAAGCGGGCCATCAACGCGACGTCGAACACTTGGCTTGCGGTCAGTGTCCCTCCCCGGAAGGCCGCAAGGAGATTGACCGCCTTTGCGTACTGCGCTCGGCGTTCGGGGGTCTCGGTCCAGCGCGACTCACCGAAGCCGTCCACCTCGCTCGCGTCAAAGGCACCGCTGCCCGAGAGCACAGGGTCGGATCCGCTCCTGGGATCCGGCACCACTTCCATGATGTTGAAGTTCTCGTTGAAGCGGACGATCGGACCCTCCCGCCGGTCGTTGTTCTCGATCAGGCGTTTGTCGAAATGCTCCTCCAGGGCGTAGATCCCCATGGGCTTGCCATTGATCACGACGTTGATGAAGTCATAGCGGAGCGCGATCACCCCTTCTTTCTTGAGCACTTGGTGGAAGAACCACTCGTGAAGGAAGTCGCGGGTGGCCGGATGCTGAATGGAGAACCGCTTCAGCCCGAAGAGCGTCTCTTGGCCTTTGGTCACGATGCGGAACGACCACTTTTCACCGGCCCAATGGTCACTCAAGTCGCCTTTGAGGCGGAGCCGCGCCGGGATGGTTCTTTCTCGGTAACGGATCTTGGCAGGGACGAAGTCCTCACGGGATGACAAGAGGAGGTTGCGGGCAATCGCCGCCCTTCGCTTGCTTCGGATCTGCTCGAGATTCTCGAAGTTGATATCGAGGTAGATCGTCTCCGGGTCGGCGTAGTAAGCCGCGACTAGCCTGTCGATGCCATAGTCGCGGTGGTAACGGATCTCCTCCATGATGTTCGTGATCCATCCGCTGCGGTAGCAGATTGCACCCAACGCGAACAAGGCGACGGAGTAGAAGACGAGGAGCGTGCGGCGTCGAAACTTACCCGACGGTAGTCGAAGGCCTCGACGACGCTTGATGTCCATCTCAGATCAGTCCCCGATTGTCGATGAACGTCACGTCCACCGATTCGTGCAGGGCTCGCAGCCGTTTGCGGCAGTCCTTCAGCTGCTCGAAGGCACGGTAGTCGACGAGGAATGCGGCCTCGAATCCGTCCCCACGTTCGTCGAACCGCTTGAGGCTCACAGCCTCGCAGGATTCATTGAGCGTGTCGACGACACGGTCGATGAGATCCGTCTGCCCAGCGTCACCGCCCACGGTCAGAATCAGGTTTTGGCCGTCATCCGCTCGGGTGACGGCGCGGCGTAGGATGATGACCCCCATGATTCCCGCGAATGAGATCACCGTGAGGAGTCGCTGATCTGCACCAAGTCCGAGCCCGATCGAAATGGCGATAAAGAGATAGGCCAGCTCCTCGGGTTCTTTGATCGCAGTCCTAAAGCGGACGATGGAGAGGGCGCCTACCAACCCGAGAGAAAGCGCGAGCGACGACTTTACGATGGTGATGATCACCATCGTCGTCATCGTGATGAGCACGAGGTTCCAACCGAGTGTTTTTCGATTCGAGAAAACAGTCGCGAACCGCACGAAGAACCAACCAAGAGCCATGCCGAGAATGGCCGCGGTCAGGAGATTGATGATGAATCCGTCGAGGGGAATGTCAGCAGGCAGGGAGGTGGAGAGGTCCTGAGCCGTGAAAGAGGAGATGCTCGGTTGGGCTTGCGGCATGGATAGTCTCGGATTGTCTCAGCGAGTCGATTTCAATTTCTTCCGAGAAGTGATGTCTCTCGGCTGCGCTGCGAGCCTTCGCCACCACATCGCTCGAGAATTCCCAGTGTCGCCACATTGGTCGTAGGGCTTCCCAAGGCAGAGGGACGGCCGGCCATGTGACTGCCAGTGAGTTCAATCAAGGGTACACCGGCTCGCGGGACAAATCAGTAGAAGTGAGGGATGCTCGGGGATTTTCCCAGCGCCATGGCGGCTTCAGGTATTTTGACGGGCGCGCGTGGTTTTCCTGCAGGCCTAGCACATTCAGAGCCAGAACCGCGGTTCCAAACAAGCTGGCCTGCAGAGGCTCTCGACGGTGTTCAAGGGGTAGCGACGTGTGTGTGCCTGGGGTGGCGGTTGGTGGGGGATGGTCTGCAATCCCAGCTTGGATCGGTCCTGCTGGCTCCCTTTCAGCCGTCTTGTTGCTCATGGCAGGAGCGCAACGGACGAAGGGTACGAAGAGGAGGCCCCTGTTCAGCGCCGGGCTCTCATCGCTCGAGAGAGACAATACGGTAAGTCTCATTGACGAACAGTTCGGGATAAGCGGTTCTCGCCTCGGCATACAAGAGCGCATGAGTGGCGCCGTACTTGCGCGACAGTCGGTCCAGGTGAGCGTCGTCTATCCTCCGGTAGTTTCGCTCCAAGGTCTCGAGCGCCGTGACTCCCTCTCCCTCGACTTCGCCATACAGCTCTCAAATTCTGCCAGACTACGAGGACTGAACTGCCAGCGGCAGCGATGGGTGTACAGCTCCGCTGTGTCGTGCCTGGAAGATCCGTGTTCAGCCGTGTATCTGATGCCATCCAGGTCCTACCGCTATCAAGCGATCGGTTGAAGTAGGTGCCCTTGCTACCGTTCCGCGTTTCCATCCAAGTCAAGTAGATCGAGTCGCCAACTGCAGCTATCTGGAGCTCGTTGGATTCTGCGGTTCTTGGGGGCAGTCGGAGGGTAGGTGCTGCTGAGAGCCGTCAACTCCAGTAAGCCGGCTGAAAGCCTCTGGAGAAGAGCTCTAAGCTCTTTCATATAAGAACTTAGATCGTTCTTAGTTTTCTTCCCTGCGATCTGTTCGGTTCGGATCTGTCTCTGGCTTCTTGCGGTGAGTAGTCGCTCATTGACCCAAGCCAAGGATAGCCATGACTCCCCGAACCAAACTCTCAACTTCTCTCGGCGCCGCTCTTGGCGCCACTCTCCTCTCTGCCTGTGGTGGTGGCGGTGGCGGTAGCCCAGCACCCCTGACCCCCGTGGGCAACTTGGAGTCGGCCACCGTGCAGGTGCTCTCCACCAACCCGGCCAGCGCCCACGAGATGGAGCTCCGGACGACGATCACCTCTGACGCCGAGATCGCCGATGTGCCCGTCGGCTACTACCTCCTCTACAAGGAGGACGTGGACAACGAGGTCGAAGACATTCGCCAGTTTGCTGTCGATTCCACTGTCTTCGAGCAGGTGCGCGCCGGCACCGATTCCTACACCTCGACGATCAAGCTCCCGGAACAGCTCGATCCTGCCGGCGAGTACTACCTGGTCGCCGAAGTCGATCCGAACAACGTGGTTCCGGAGACCGACGAAGAAGACAACTACAGCGAAGATGGTGATGACATCGTCGTCATCATCGACGGTAGCAAGAGCGAGCTCGCAGACGTCGTCGTCGAAGACATGGTCATCGACGAGAAGTCTCTCATGATGCTCAACAAGGATTCCTATAAGGATCTCAACGGCGTGCTCGACCACGACAATCACGACTTTGGGGCGACTCTGACCATTACGGTCACTGGCCCGGAGCGGGAGCAAATGGTCGACATCTCCGGTGACATCACGGTCCCTGGCCAGCCAGGCCCCGTGGCCCTGCTGTTCTGGGATTCGGAACTGGAGAGCTACGAGCCTTTCGTCCTCGCGCCGGTTGCGCCAGGGATCCCCAACTCTGTTCACGTGGACGTGTTGGTCCCTCTGCCGAACATCGGTCGTGGGAATGTGTCGAAGGGTGTCCTTTCTCGTGGCCCTCTCAGCACGATCAATCGCGCTGGGATCACCATTCGAGTCAACGAGCGCAACCTGATCCAAGAGTGGGAGGAGGGTGCGAAGCGCAGCCGCCAAGACGACAACCAGATGAGTGCGATGATGCCGCTCATTCCCCAACCAGCGCCGCCCAAGGACGAGATCAACTGGGATAGCAACTTCGTCAAGAAGTGGAACAACAAGGTGTTCAACCTCGGGCTCGCCCTCAACGCGGGCGCCTCTTTGGACGAGCGCGGAGCGATCGCCTCTGGCCATGTGGGCCTGCCGGTCAAGTTGTTTGGCAAGGAGCGGGACATGTTGTCCTTCGATGCCTTCGCCCAGGTGAAGCCGGTGAAGGACGCGCCCACCGAGTCTCAGTTCAACCTCGACGTCAAGGTCCTCGGCCAGACGCTCTACAGCCGAAGCGCTGAAGATGTGAACTACACCTACGAGAAGGTGTGGAGTGTGTCTCGCACTGTAAAGGTGAAGAGCAAGGTCTTCGTCGGCCCGGTCCCGATCGACGTGATCGCTGGTGCCACCGCAGAAGTTGGCTTCCGCGCTACCGCGTATATCGATCCTGGCCTGATGCGCTTGACGGCAGGTCCCTTCGCAGATGCGTCTGCCTTCGCCGAGGCTTCGATCAATGCGGTCATCGCCAAGGGTGGTGTGCGCGGTTCCTTGACCCTCATCAGCGAAGAATTTGTGACGGCTGCTCAAGCGGATCTGAGCCAACCTTCTGGCACCGAGCTGCAAGGAACGGTCACCTTTGATGTGAGCAACCATCTGCAGGGACCCAAGGGTCGCATCTGGCTGTTCTTGGACCGCAAGGTCCCGAAGTGGTGCAAGAAGTTTGGTGTCAAGTATCCCTGCGGACTCCGCACCAAGACCAAGACCAAGACTCTGGTGCGCTTCAACACCTTCCAGAAGACCGACGTTCTCTTCCGCGCCGAAGACAGCGCGATCGTCGATCTGACTCTCTAGTTCCAGCTAGGCCCCCAACGGAGATCAAGTCATGAAGACCTCGACCCACAGCCAAGAGAAGTCTCCCGCGGCACTGATTCTCGGTGCCACCCTCCTGACCTTGATCGCCGTCGCGGTGTTCGCTCTTTCGCCAGAGCGGACACCGCAGCCCGCCGCATCCCTCGCGGTTCCGCAGTTCATCTGGATCGCCGGGGAGCATCGAGCCTATGAGCTCGACCTGACCAGCCAAGTGCAGCTCGGCGTGGTCGGGGCCGACGCCCCTGCTGACCTCGAACAACGGATCGCCGGCACCTTGCATCTGAAGGTCTACTCGGTCGCCGAAACTGAAGTCGAACTCGGACTCCAGTTGTCCGAGCCGAGCCTGCGAGTGAACGGCGAGCGCGATGTACTGCGCGAAGCCGAGATGGCGACCGCCTTCGGAGCACGTTTTGGTCGCGATGGCCGACCCCTGAACTTCTCTTTCCCAGCCAACATGAGCGAAGATGTCGCTTCTCAGCTGGAAGAACTGGTTCGGAGCTTCCAAGTGATCGTTCCAGTCTCCGCACAGGAGAGTTGGGAGACCAAAGAGCGTCATGGTTCGGGGCGCTATGCCGCCGATTATCAGGTCGTCGAGTCTGGCCTGCGTAAGACCAAGAGCGAGTATCTCAGTGGTGCGCCCATGTATGGCGAGAGTGATGATCTGGATGACGCCAAGACTCGGTTGGTACGCTCGGTTGCTGAGGTTGAGCTCGATCCCGCGGCAAGCTGGATCGATCGCGTTTCTCTCGAGGAAGAGCTGGTCGTCGTCACCGGTATCGAGGCGATGGCCAGATCGGAAACTCGGGCTGAGCTTCGTAGCGTAGTTCTGTCCCTTCCCGGTTCGTTGGCTCGTGCCAAAGGGGTCGAGGCGCTGTTGGCTGCGGAGGCCGCCGGCTTGAATGCAGTGAAGGCCAAGGCGCGGGAGGCTCAGCGTGTGCCCGCCAGCCCGGCGGACATCGCCAGTTTCCGCGAGACCGTGGCCGCGTTTGCAGCGAGCGACGGCCTCGACGTCGACCTGCTTCACGCCATCGCCCGGATGATCGCGCGTTTCCCAGAGCTCGCGCCCCTGATGACTGGGCTGATCGATGAAGACCGACATGCGGATCGCGTGTGCTCAGGTCTGATCCATTGCTTGGAACTCGCAGGGCACAAAGAGGCCCAGGTGAGTTTGGTGGTTCTCTTGAGAGATCAGGACCGGAGTCAGATGAATCGCGTCCGCGCCCTGGTTGCCCTCGGCGGTGTGGATGATCCGAGCTCGGCGACTCTCCAGCAGTTGTGGGCAGCTACGGAGGACCGGGCTCATCACGAGGCAGAAGACCGAGCCAATACAGCTCTACTGTCTCTCGGCCGCCTGGCAGCAAGCATGCGCGACAGTCAGCATGAGGAATACGGCGCGATGCAGCTGGGATTGCAGCGTGCACTCGATGTGAGCTACTCCGACGATAGTCGGGTCATTGCCCTCAAGGCGATCGGCAACTCCCGCGATGCAGATCTGGAGCCGAAGGTTCTCGACCATCTCCGCGCAGACAGTGCGGTGGTTCGGGCGGCTGCCGCGGAGGCAGTGGGAGCGATGGACTGTGCCGAGTCTCTTCCGATCCTGACTCGTAGCCTAGGCAGCGAGCGCAACGGCCGCGTGCGTGCCATGATCGCCGCCAGCCTCAGTTCTATGAGCCACAGAGATGAGTCGACATTCCGCGAAGTGCAGCGCTTGGTGCGAGACGAGGGAGATGACAGTGCGCGCTTCGCGATGGTTTGCTACCTGGCGGATCATCTCGACGAGTTCCCTGATGCGCGCTCTACCCTGCTGTCTCTCATGGAAAACGAAACGGAAGAGCGCACCCTCCGCTACATCGCCGGCAAGATCTACAAGGTCGAGGTGTCGCGCTGAAGGTGGAGCGCCTGTGCGAAGCTTGATGTCGATCGTTTCCTTGGCATGGGGGACTTTCTGCTGTCACCAGGAAAGTGACTTGCGAGCCCCGTCCCCGCGCTAAGATCGCGCCGAATTCGGACACCACTCGCCCTCTCCCCTCATGCCGTCTACTCAACCGCCCAAATCCACTTCGAATGAACAGTCGGGTGTCCGCGAAGGGCTGAAGCTCGGGGTCGTCCTGCTCTCCCTGATCGTGATCGGCTTCGTCGTGGCGTACCAGTACGTTGGAGCGCCGCCGCCACGGGACCTCGTGCTGGCGACCGGAGTCGATGGTGGCGGCTATCAGGCATTTGGAGCGCGGTACGCAGAGATACTCGAGCGCTCCGGGGTCAAGTTACGACTCCTGAGCACGGCGGGGTCGGTTGAGAACTTCGAGGCGGTCCGGTCCGGTAAGGCGGATATCGCCCTGGCTCAAGGGGGCACCGCACCGGACGACGTCGCCGACTTCGCCAAGGGAATTGCCAGCGTGTTCCTGGAGCCGCTCTGGATCTTCCACCGGGCCGAGCTCGAGATCGTTCGTATCTCAGACCTCAAGAACCTGCGCCTGTGCATTGGGGACCTGGGCAGCGGCACACGGGCCGTCGCCCTGGACTTGTTGCAGGCGAACGGCATCACTTCTGGTGACGCGACGCTGCTAGGCGGTTCGGCGAGCGAGGCTGCGGATGCGCTTCTCGCGGGCGAGGCCGACGCCGGTTTCCTGGTCGCGGCACCGACCTCCGATGCGATCGGGCGGCTCATGGTGGAGGAGGGTAGTCGCCTGCGGATCCTGGACGTGGACAGGCACCTTGCCTACGTGCGCACCCGGCCGTACCTCGAACAAGTCGTCCTCGCCGAGGGCGTTCTGGATCTCGAGCGCAACCTGCCGCAGCGAGAGGTCGACTTGATCGCGCCCACCGCCTTCCTTCTCGCCCGCGCAGACTTGCACCCGGCCCTGGTACCCTTGTTCATCGAGGCGGCGGAAGAGGTTCACGGCGGCGGTGACATCCTGGTGGCGCCGGAGACTTTTCCGTCGCCCCTCAGCCTGGACGCGCCACTCGCGACCGCAGCCGAGCACTATTTTCGAAACGGTCCCTCGTTCCTCTATCGCGTGTTCCCGTTTGCCGTGGCCGCGACGCTCGACCGACTGAAGATTTTGCTCCTGCCGCTCCTGACCTTGTTGTTTCCCCTGTTCCGCGTGGCGCCGCCGCTCTACCGGTGGCGCATTCGCCGGACGATCTACCGCTGGTACAAGATCCTCGACAGGATCGAGGTTCGCTTTGAGCGCGCGAACGGGGAGCGGGATGCCTGTCTCGCAGAGATCGACAGGATCGAGCGTGAGGTGATCGAGAGGGTAGATGTGCCGGCTTCTCATATGGAGGAGCTCCAGAACCTCCGCATGCACCTCGAACGGGTTCGCGAACGAATCTCGCGCTCTTCTTGATGGGGAGGCAGGGCTCGGTGAGGTCGTCCTCTCTTCGCCGGCAACGGGCGGACTACCCGCGCCTCAGGCCAGCGTAGAGCCCGAGCATCGCGAGCCCAGCCGATGGCAGTCGCCCGGTGAAGAGTCCCTTGATGCTCCCTGCCTCATCGCCAACTCGGTCGAAGAAGCCGTCGAATTCTTCCCCCAGCCTCGCCCAGTGAACTTCTATGAAACCCAACTCGGTCAGCGCGAACTGAGCCATCGCGAACAGGCCGACGAACAACAACACCACGCGCAGCACCGTGCGCATCGCTGACCCGATCGCAAAGCCGATGAAGAAGCTGAAACCGAATCGCAGAAAGACCGGTGCCCAGCGCCCATCGTCCTCGTCGGCGGCACCTGCCTCGGCAGCTGGTCCCTCCTGGCTTGGAACCAGGCCGGATGCGGCAGGGCCCGCGGCTCCACCGACGCCGGGGTTTTCCGTGCCGGAGCTTCCTGACTCGACAGCCATGAGAACGAACCCAGCCATGATGGAGACCGCACTGAGGGCTAGGGCGAACTTCTTCCAGCGCGACTGCTGCCGGACCTCGTCCACGACCCGGCGCAAGGTTCCGCTGCGCTCCGGCGTTGCCATTTCTTGCGGTTCGCTCATCGCTAGGACTGTATCAAACTCGTCGATGGGAAGAGTGCCAGACTCCGTACCTTCATCTGCGCGACTTTCGGGCAGGACCTGCATGTGCGTTGGGGTCGAGACTACTCTCTTCGTCGTTTCGCTGCTTGGGTTAGGATGGGGGCGTGAAGAGGAGACCAAAGACCATTCTCTTGCGGCAGGTTTGGCTCATGCTGCTCCCCATCTGCCTGATCGGTTGTCAGTCCACTGGCGATCGGGACGACCCAGTTAGACAGACCAGCTCGACTCCGATTCAGTAGCCCACGACTGCGTTTGCAACCGCCCGTGGCTGAGGCTCCATAGCGTAGACGTTGCGCTCGTAGTCTCGGTTATAGGGTGAGATGTTCAGGGTTTGGCCGTCCACGACCAAGGTCGCGCTGCCGCCGGGGTCAAAGCCCATGGCGGTTTGCATGCCTCGCGTTCGCAAGATTTCTGCCATGTCAACGTGTGTGGCGCCGACGGATTCGCGGATTCGACCGTTGACGGCGAGCACGGCAAGCGCTCCTGCATCGTCGAGGCCGATGGCGATCTTCGGCCCACGCATGTCGAGGTAGTCGAGGCGTGCCGCCTGCGTACGAATAGAATTCGAAGTTGTCCAGCCTTCGCCATCCATGTCGATGCAAAGCTCACCGTCCTCGAGCAACATTGGCCCGGCTTCGACAGCGCTAGCGACCTTGGACAGCATGTTGAGCTCGAGGGTGAGCTCAACACCCTCGGACCATCTCTTGGGAATCTCCCCGCCCGGAAACGAGAACACCAGACCGACGGGGAGCACGGGCAAGTCCTCGCCGGGCTTGGTCGAATGCAGCTCCATGATTCGATTCCCTACCATGCGTACGATGCTGCGACCATTGCCTGGAAGCGTTTCGCCGGGGTAGAGAAGGTCGTAAAAGCAGGGCCCCCGGCCGGGGGATGTCGGGTTGCGGCTTTCGGCGGGGAATTCGACGACGGACTGGCCGCAGCGCGCACTCAGCCCCTGTGCGCAGCTGACGCGACGGATTTCGAGGGATCGGTCCGCGGAGACAATGAATGCTGGCTTGTCGAAGAGTGGTGGGCTGAGCACGCGCCCCTCGGACACAATCAGGCCGAGGGGTGAGCCGATGTAGGACTCTGGCAGGCCGAGCTTACCGACGAGTTCGGCGTTCAGGATGTAGCCACCATTCCATGCAATCCGCGCGCGCCGACGCTGCGATCGATTGTACTTGCTGACAAATTCGGGAACTGTCTGGCTCCCCGTCTTGGCCGACAGAATCGAATAGCTCAGTCGACTATCGGCGGCGACCTGCGCGATCACTCCCGACCAGGGACAGCCGTCCTCGTACACGCCGTTGAGGGCTTCGTGTTCCACGGGTTCACGCCTCGATTTCTTCGACTGGTTCAGCCGCGAGAGCACGACCTCGACAGGAGATCCGCGTTCATCCGCGTCTTCTCGGAGTGCTGTCAAGACCACCTCCTCACCCAAACGCTTGCAAAGCCGGCGAGAACTCCGGCTGCGAAGGGTGTCACTCAAGGACCTCGCAGTCTGCACCGGCGTCGGATATGCCAGGGTACAGCGGAGACCACTAGGAGCCCGCTGCACGAATCCACTGCCGACCGGAATCCCGAGGATATTGGCTGTCAGAGGATCATTTGCCCGACCCAGGTGGAAGCGCTCGATCGCCACTCCGTCGGTGGTTACTGCCGCCTGTTCGCAGAGGGCGATGAGGAATCCCTTCTGCTCACGGATCTCAACAAGGCTCTGCAGAGTGGCTTCGCCGACTTGCCTGAAGTCGATGCCGACTCCGAGTTGACGGCTAGCGATGACCCGGCAGACCCCCGCCCGATGCAGCAGCTGAAGTTCCCTGTTGGCATCGCTCTTCAAGTAGGCATCCAGCGAGCTGGGGTCCACCCCGCCAAGAAGCGCATTCTCGCGCGCGATGATGGTGATCGGGGCCAGTTGCTCAAAACGGTTTGGCGGCACAGCAGAGAGATCCTGGTGTATCCCGAGACCCAAGCGGATCCGTGCCGTTTGGAGAACGAAGACTTCGAGCTGTTGCTCGGCACGATTACCCAGGAAGAGCGCAATCGGAACATTCTCGCTCGTGCGCGATAGGAGCGACTCACGGTCATCGATCATCAGAGGTCCACCGCAGCAACGGGCCACCATTTGGTTCCAGTTGGCGAGCTGCTGGGCGATCTCCTGCCTTACCGGGGAAGGTCGCCATGAGCCGAACATCTCGAGATCGAGCAGCACGATCACGGCGCTGAGTTCCTGTAGAGTCATGTCTCGATGCCGGTAGTGCTTTCGATTGCGGTGCCGGTACGCCAGCGAATGATCGATCTGCACCGGCATTTCACCGGCAGGAACCAGGAACAAGTTGTCCACGCTGTTGAAGAACTCGGCTTCGTCCAGTGGATCCAGGCTGGCGGCGCGCCTCCGACTCGCCATCAAGCTTCGGGCAAAGGCAAAGGCCATACCGCGCGTGCGCTGCTCCTCGACGCGAAAGTAACTTGGGTCGATCAGCGACTTGAGCATCAGCATGTTGCCCATGCGCCCGAAGCCCGGAAGATACTCACGGCCGCTCGCAAGCAGCTTGGCGAGACTCGGGCCTGGGTCGCTGATTCGATCGGCAAATCGGTCAAAGGCAGCGTCAGCCTTGGCAAGGCTGGATTCTTCCGAATCCATCTGCTGCTGCAGGCGACGCAAGCAGTCATCCAGGTCGCGCGCGAGTCCCTGTAAGCTGAAGCGCTTCTCGACGACCTTGCGGTTGCGCCGGTTCACATCGAGGAAGCGCTCCGGAGCAAGGAGGCGCTCCCGCACAGCTGCGATCGTGTCGGGCTCGAGTCGCCACCCCTCAAACACCTTCACGTCCAAGCGATCCTCGCTGGCCAGGTCCTCTCCGATGACCGCGGCGAAGACCTCCTCCGGATCATAGCGCCGTGTGAGAATCGGGACGCCGCAGGCAGCGGACTCGATGATAGGAAGGCCACGACCCTCGGTTTCGCTCGGCAACACGACCAGCGTCGAGATGTTGTAGAGTTCCGGCATCTCGATCGGTCGGTCGTAGCGGGCTCGATAGGAAGAGTTGTCGAATTCGCTGAACAGCAGCACTAGGTAGATTCGGGAGCGGATGGATTCGTCCACCTTGTTCACGAGCCGACCAAATTCGCGGACCAGCTTCTCGAGGTACTTGTCGTGGCCAGCGGCGACCGGGCCGGAGATGAGCAAGGTGAGCTTTCTCGACTTGTCCGCACGGAAGGCGGCAGAAAAATCGTCATCTGCCAACAGGGCGGCAATCAATGTGAAGTTGAATTCGATCCGCTTTCGAGCGAGGATCCGTGTTGGTTGAAGAAGAACCATGTTGTTGCCGACGAAGTCGACCCTGGCTTGTTTCTTCGCGGCAATCAGGATTGGGCGACGGCTGTCCGCAGCCAACATTCCCTTCTCGAGGACCGCCTCAGCAGCGACGGCATGCACGTTTGACCGAGTTCCCTTGAGAATTTCACAGAGCTGGTGCCAAATCTCTCGCCTGCGCCCCAGATCCATGGGCGTGTAGCGATCTGTGTCGACACCGGTGCAGACTTCGTACACATTGGCAGGATTGATGCCGAATCGTTCGCTGACTGCGTCCACCTGCTGGGCGTTGATGCAGACTGTGAGCCAGTTGCGCGCATCCCAGGGGTACAGCACCTCGATCAGCGAAAACACTTCGCCAACGTGGGAGTTGGTGAAGAAATGGTCTCGCGACCCGCGCGGGAGGCCGAAGACTTCGCGATCGATCTTGCTGTGCCCGCTCTCCCAGTAGAAGTCGTGGCAGTTGTTGATTACAGGAAGGCCAAGGTACTCGGCGACCAGAACCGTTGCCAAGGCCAGGGCAGGGTTGCCCGGGTTGGAGTTTACGTTGACCAGGTAGAGCAGCTGGATTTCGTTCGCCTCGACGACCCGCCCGAGCCGCTCGCAGAGCTCGAGGACTGCCTCCCAGAACTCCAGAATCAGTTTGTTGTATAGGGGGCTGCCCCGTTCGAGTTTGCGACCGAAGAAGCTGCCATACATCGGCCAGCGGTCGAATCCGTTCATCGTATCGATCGGATGCCATCCCGACTCCGCATCGATGATGTTGTCCGCCAGCTCGGCGAAGTGACCGGCGATGTAGTGGGTCTTGACGCCTGGCAGCAATGCAGCGAGCGCATGCGCATACTTGGCGATCTCCATCGTCACGCCATCGACTCCGTAATCGAAGGTAACGAATGCGATCCCTCGTGCGAGACGACGCTTGAATTCAGCGAATTCGTCCTCGACAGCGCCCTGCGACCGACGATTCTCGCGCATGCGATCGATGAGCAGGCCCAGATCGAACCAGGTTTCGACGTTCTCGGCGCGCAGGTCCGAGAGCATCCGATCGGTTTGGGGGTGGGCCATCCTTTCTTGGAGGCTCTGGATCGACAGCTCAGGCGGAGAAGAGAACCTCTAGCTTCCTTTCGAGCACTTCGTACGAGAAGTGCTTCTTGCCCAGCTCAAAGTTATGCTCGGCGATCTCAGTCTGCAACTTCTCATCGCGGAGTACTTCGTCAATTCGGCCGACGGCTTCGTCCGTGAGTTGGTTGTCCTCGAGCATGACACACTCGAAACCCTTGCTGCCAATATCGGGCCAGAATACGGGTTTGTAGTTGTTGACAAAAACCGGACGCTTCGCCAACACTGCTTCGACGAAGGCATTGCCGAAACCTTCGTAGGTGCTGAAGTAGGTGCAGGCAACGGACCGAGCGTAAGCATCGGACAGCGAGTAGCGTTTCTCACCGCTCCGGGTACTGCTACGATTGCTGAGAATTCGGCGGTAGGCGAAACGCACTCGGTCTTGGAGGCCCTGGCTCTCGACGCGGTCGACCAGTTGCTTGTAGTAGCCCTTGCGCTCGTCATCTGCGGCACTTCCGGTGATGACGAGTTTCATTTTCGGGTTATCGAGCCGGTCAATGAGATCGATAGCGACTTCGATCCCCTTGCGTTCCACGATCCGCGTGATCTGAAAGAGGGCGATGTCATCCCGATGGAAGCCGATTTCGTCGAGAAGATCCTCGTTGTAATCATCGGCCAGGCCAAATGGTTGCTCGAAGTCCATGACGTTGGGCACGACCATGGCGAGGATCCCGAAACGATCCTCCAACTCCTGCCGTGCAGCAGAGTTGATCACTGCGTGGCGGACGTTTGGTCCGTTCTGCAATGGGAAGGTCTCCTCGACCATCGTCTTGATCTCGCGAAACGGCGAGGCGTAGCGATCACCGCGTTCCCAGGCGTAGTCGTGGTCGTGGGAAACGACTGGGATGTGCATGTTCTCCACAGCCATCATGATGCCCAGCCCCATGGAGAGGTGGCAGGGCAAGGCGGTGCAGTTCTCCGTGAGAATCACTTCGATCTTGTTGCGAAGGACCCAGCTGAAAATCGCGGTGGAGACCGCGTGTGCGTTCTTGTCGATCGTTGTCAGGAGTTCGTCGGGATCGTCAGGCGGATAGAAGAAGGCGCGATTCTGCTCCCACTCACACTCGGGCGAGAAGAACGACAAGATCGGGAGATGGGTTTGGCGTTCTGGGGCGACAACCTGACCCTTGAAGACTCCGGACAGAATGAAGATCTCATGGCCCATGCGCTGCAGAACCTTGATCCACTTCTCTGTCTCTAGTGCGACGCCGTCAACGTCGCCTATTCGTCCGATGATGATCCCGATGTTCATTCTGGCCAGGTTCTCGCGAAGGCTCTCGGTCGCTGGTCTACCACCACACAGGCATGTTCGGAACAACCGCGGTGAATCTGTACGGCTGAGTCAAGATGTCCAAGATCCGAGGCAAAGGTCACCGCTCGAGGACCTCGAACTGCCCATGTCAGGAACGCTTTCTGCAAGACCGGGAAGGAGTCGCTCGAGTTGGTTTTTGTGCTTCACGGCGGCAGGTCTACCGTGGCTGAGGGGGGCTGGCAACCGCTGTCCTTGGCAATACTGCCGGCAAATCTGGACCCAGACCGCTCAGGCTGGCTGCTCCACCCTGCGAAGTCTCGGTGCCAGGACCGCTGGAGCAGTCAACTCTCAACAGCGGGAGCCCAGCGGCGGGGCTGGCAGAAAGGGCGGAATGTGAACGTCGAGCTGCGTGCGCTGCTTCGAGACTGTCTCTTGGATTCTGGGGAGGAGTGAAAGAGTCGGAGGTGTGTGGTGTTGCGAGGGGTGGTGGTTGGTGGGGGGCGTCTAGAATGTGGATTTTGATCGCCCTATCTCCCTTCCCTACTTTGGTCTGCACTCACACTCGGGCCTGACCCGCCCGCTTCTCCCCACCCGGACGGTTCTTGAATTTCCTTCTCGTCTTGACCGCCGTGGCCGCGATCGGCGGACTGACCTTGGTCCTGGCCTCGCTCCTGGTGCTCGCCAACGCCAGGCTCCACGTCGCCGAGGATCCGCGCATCGACGCGGTCGAGGACATGCTGCCGCTGACCAACTGCGGCGGCTGTGGTTACCCGGGCTGCCGCCCCTTCGCCGAGGCCCTGGTTGCTGGCGACGTCCTGCCCGGCAAGTGTTCGGTCAGCCCGCCGGAAGGCCACGCCCGGATCGCCGAGTACCTTGGCGTCGACGTCGGTGCCGAGGCTCGGCGGGTGGCGCGGCTGGCCTGCGCCGGTGGCGCCAATGTCGCGCGCGATCACGCGGAGTACGCCGGGTTGTCGACCTGTGCCGCGGCGGCCCTGGTCGCTGGCGGCGGCAAGGGCTGCTTCTGGGGCTGTCTGGGGCACGGGGACTGCGAGGTGGTTTGCGACTTCGACGCGATCGAGATGGACGGGCAAGGCTTGCCGGTGGTCGACGAGGAGCTCTGCACCGCCTGCGGGGACTGCGTCACCGCATGCCCAAAGGACCTGTTTTCCCTGCAGGTGGCCGAGCATCGCCTGCACGTCGCCTGCAAGTCCCAGCAGGCCGGCGACGAGATCCTCGAGGACTGCGCCGTCGGCTGCACCGCCTGCGGCAAGTGCGCGATGGACGCCCCCGAGCTGATCAGCATGCAGGACAACCTGCCGCTCATTGCCCATGGTCGGGCCCGGCCGACCCGGACAGCCATCGAACGCTGCCCCACCGGGGCCATCGTCTGGATCGACCCGCAGAGCGGTCCGATGAAGGGCGAAGCCGCCCGAAAGATCATCCGGCGCGGAGCGTTGAGGAATGCGCCGACCTAAGTCCACGCCATACCGTGGCCTGGAGCCGGAACCGCAACACGCCCTAGGCCCTCAGGGCGCCCGAAACTACCGAATACGCGCAGCAAACGCGGGTTTTCACCCCGCCGTAAGGGAATCTGTAGATGAAGACCACCGCAGCGAAGAAGAAGTCCACCGACCCGCAGTTCAAGTACCCGGGGCTCCGGGCCGCGATGGACGGCAACACGGTGGTGATCATGTGCGAGCGCGAATCGACCGACGGGGCCGGCGCCTACCCGATCACCCCGTCGACGCAGATGGG
>JAJFFD010000204.1 GCA_021776805.1 Planctomycetota bacterium | reverse complement strand
GGAGACGCGCAATCTCTTCAAGAGTCCTGGTGCCAAGCAGACCGCAAAGGACTTCAAGGGAGCTCCCGCCGAGATCACCACTACCTCGGGCAGTCTCAACTTCGAGGGCGGCGCCTTTCCCAGCACGGCATCCGTCAGCCTGATCTATGAGGAGTTGGACCGGCAACGCGCCACCCAGGCCTACATGGACTTCTTTCCGGCTCTCTCGCTGTACTGCATCGTGAAGTCGCAGATTCGAGACTTCGGATTCAAGTCTGCCTCCGATCTCGGGGTGATGGCTGACTTCATGAAGCCCAGCGAGAACTTCCTGACCGGCAACGACATCACGGTGTACGCCTTCGCTTCCCTGGATCTGAAGGTTGACGGGCCCACGGTCGTCGAGATTCCGGAGGGGATGTACGGCAACGCCAACGATGCTCGATTCAAGTATCTCACCGACTTCGGGCCGACCGGTCCCGACGAGGGCAAGGGTGGCAAGTACCTCTTCCTTCCCCCTGGATTCAAGGGCGAGGCGCCGGAGGGATACTTTGTGTTCCACTCAGCCGGCTACCGCATCTGGGCGATGATGCGAGGCTTTGGTGAGGTCGGTAACGGCGAGCAGGCGGTGGCCTGGTTCAAGGATCGGCTCAAGGTCTATCCCCTGGCTACGGGTCCACGCGAACACAGGGTGACCAACGCCTCCGGTCTGGGCGCGAACACCCTGCCACCAGAAGATGGCAGCGCCTTCGAATTGCTGGACGAGATCATTCAGTACGAACCGGAGGATCTCTTCGACAAGGAGTTACTCGGACGCCTGGCTACTTTGGGCATTGAGAAGGGCAAGCCCTTTCGCCCGGATGAGCGCATGCAGAGCATCTTCGATCAGGCTGCGAAGATGGGCGTCGCCATGTCACGGGCCATCGTCTACGCCTCCAGAGATCCGGAGATCGCCTATTGGCCCGATCGCCATTGGGAGAAGATGTTCATCCGCAACACGGAGTTCATCAACGATGGGCATAGCGACATCGATGCCCAGACTCTCTGGCACTACCAGGCTATCTGTGTTTCGCCCAATCTGCTTTCTACGACGCCCGGTGTTGGCACCGCGTACCTGACCGCCTTTAGAGACAAAGAGGGCGCCTACCTGGACGGAGCCAAGAATTATCGCCTGCGCGTGCCCGCCAATCCTCCAGTCAAGCGCTTCTGGGCGGTGACGGCCTATGACGCCGGCAGCCGAAGCCTGCTCGATTCGGGGGGGCCGATCACCGTCGGTAGCCTCGCCAAGCCCGAGGTCAATGCGGACGGCTCCGTCGACATCTACAGCGGCCCGGAAGCACCGGCCGGCAAAGAGAAGAATTGGATCAAGACCGTACCCGGAAAGGGCTGGTTCGTGGTCTTTCGGTTCTATGGACCGCTCGAGGGGTACATCGAGAAGACTTGGGTGCTGAATGACTTCGAGCTCATCAAATGAGATCGGATCGACCGTAGTGCCCTCAAAGCGGGGCACTTTCATTCGCCCTTCACATCTCGATCGTACAGTCGCTTTCGCCCTTTCTTACAAACTGGAATCGTCATGAGCCCCATGCAGCCCCTCCGTTCGTCCCTGTACATTCTAGTCTTGGCCGGCCTAGCGGCTCCCACCCTCGCACAAACCCCCGTGGGAACCGAGGCGCCGGACTACAAGATGACCACGCCGATTCCCCATCAGGTCACCACGCCTGACCGGGTCCTTACGCCGATCGGTGCGCTCGAGTACTTCGATGGGATTCCCACACGGGATACGGTGAGGACGGTCTACGACTATATGGACCAGGCCCGCGCGGTTCAGGTCTACGTCGACATGATCCCTGCCGTCTCGACCTTCCACCTCCGCGAAGGACAGCGTGAGATGGGAGCGGTTGACAGCAATCAGGTGCTGATCTGGGAGCAGTTGGGTGATTCGAAGTCTCTCGTTCTGACCTACAACAACACTTCGCTCTACACCTGGAGTTTTCTCGACCTGAAGAAGGACGGTCCAACGGTCATCGAGCTGCCGCCAGATGTCCTGGGGATTCTCGATGACATGTACATGCGCTACCTCAGCGACATGGGCGCCGCCGGTCCGGACAAGGGCAAAGGCGGCAAGTACCTCGTACTCCCTCCAGGCTACGAGGGCGATGTTCCGGAGGGATACTTCGTTGTGAAGTCCCCAACCTACTGCGTTTGGAACTTCATGCGCGGCTACGTTCGCAGCACCGTTGCGGATGCGGCGGCCAACATCAAGGGCGGGTTGAAGGTCTATCCCCTCGCCAAGAAGGACAATCCGCCGCCCATGACCTTCAAGAACATGTCCGGAGTCGCCTACAACACGCTTCCGCCAAACGACTACAGCTTCTACGAGAGCCTGAACACGATCATCCAGGAAGAGCCGATGGACTTCATCGGCCCCGAGACCCGTGGCTTGATCGCTGCCATCGGGATCGTCAAGGGCAAGCCCTTCAATCCTGATGGTCGAATGCGTCGCATTCTCACGGCGGCGGTGGCCATCGGTAATGCCTACGCCCGAGCCAATACTGTGTTTCCGCGTGACCCGGGAGCCAGGATCTATGGGCCGGAGAGCGAGTGGGTCATGGGCTTTGCGGACAAGGACTGCTTCTTCCTCAAGGATGGCGCCCGCCGCTACGACGCACG
>JAJFFD010000203.1 GCA_021776805.1 Planctomycetota bacterium | reverse complement strand
GCCCTCCTGGCTCCCCTGCGCGTGGACGCGCGCTTTCGCTAGCCTAGTTGCCGGCAGCCGCCGAGGCTTGCGCGGTGAGCCGACGTTGGTCGCTGCCGTCCGCGTTCATGATCCAGACTTCCGCGAGTCCGTCACGCTCGGAGGCGAAGATGATGCTCTTGCCATCCCGCGTCCAGTGGGGGTGGATGTTCATGGTCTCGCCCTGGGTCAGCTGCTTCATGTCCGAGCCATCTGCAGCCATGATCCCGACGTGGTATTGGCCCTCGCCGGTGATCTCGAAGGTGAGTTGCTTGCCGTTGGGCGACCAGTTTGGAACTTCGCCCTGACGGAGCTGGGTCGCTTCGCCACTTCGCAAATCCATTACGTAGATGTCGCGCTCGCTCCCGACTCGCACCACAAAGGCCAGCTTGTCTCCATCAGGGGACCAGGCCGGTTCCACGTGGTGCCCCGCCACTTCTGCGCTCAGATTGACGCGTTCACTGCCATCCGCGTTCATGGCGAAGATATTGGCCCGCCTTTCATTGGAGTCCTTGCCCACGCCTGAGGCGAAGGCAATGCGAGTGCCATCCGGGGACCAGGCGGGCATGGATGAGCCGAGCATCGCCGAAGTCTTTGAGTTGTCGGTGACTCTCTCTGCCTTGCCGGTCTCGCGCTCGAAGATGAAGAGTTCGGCCTTCGCGCTCGCTGCCTGATAGGCATAGATGAGCTGCATTCCATCCGGGCTCAAGGTTGGTGTGCGTAGGAAGCCATGCGGGAGCTCGAGGAGCTCCTGCTCGCTGCCGTCCGTATTCATGAGATAGAGCTGCCGATCACCAGTCCGATCGGACCAAAATGCGATTCTCTTACCATCGCTCGATGGCCTCGCCGGACCACCGTTACGGAAGGAGCCATAGCGAAGCATGCCCATGCTGCAGGCCGGGCACTTGCCCGGCTCGTCGTGCTTCTTGTCGCACTCGCCACAGCCGCAAGGGGGGCAGACATACTGAGTCGAGTCCTGGCTGCGCAAGTCTGGGCAGGTGAAGGCAAGGCTGAGAAGGGCGATCGGAATGCTGAGGTTGCGCATGATATGAAGGGGGTCTGGGGTTCCTGGTGCCCAAGGATCCGCAGCCGAGCCGGGCCTCTGCCGGTATTTCTCCAGGAAAGCGATTTGACCCCCGACTCTAGGGATCGAGTCGCTCTGCCTGCCAGATCGGTGCGCCGCTCCCCTCGCTTATGGTGAGCAGGGTCTTGTTGTCGGCGGAGACGGCCAGCGCTTCACCCTGACCCTGGTCTACGATGGGCATGAAGCCGCTTTCGCGAGTGAGGGCGATCCAAAGTTGGGTGCCTGGCGCTCGGGCATAGAGATGAATGCCCATGTTGCTGCGGAGGAAGATCTGCGATCCGTCCGGACTCACGTCGCCACCGGTGAACTGGACTCCGGGGCTCTGAATCACACCGACGAATTGTAGAGTCTTGCGCTTCGAGGCATCCCATGGCAGTGGATAGCGGAAGACCTTGCTGGCGCCGCGTTGTTCCTTTGAGATGAGGTAGGGGCTGCCATCCTCTGGATCGATGAGCAGGGTTTCCGCGTCCGGGGGCTGCACCGGATAGCGATAGCGGAACTCATCCACGCGCTTCAGCTTGATGCGCTTTTGAGGTTCTGTTGGCGGAGCGGGTTCGAGCAATCGCAGGATAGAGAACTTCTTGCGCTTGCCATCGTTGTTGCCGCAGTCCGCCAGGTAGATGTAGTCCTGCAGCTTGTTGGGGCCAGGGCCGATGGCGATGTCCTCCCAGTCCTTCGCGTCCGCTTTTTGCAGACGATAGTTCTGCACGAAGCTGCCATCCTGTCGCAGGGCGACCAGATTGGCGCCGCCACCGCTGTCGTCGTGGACCCAGATGACCCCCGGATGACGGCGGCTGCTGGCCAGCCCCGAAATCTCTGCCAGGCTGCCCTCGGGTTTGAGGTCAGTGGGGACTCGGGCGATGGCCGTGAAGCTCGTGAAGCCAATGCCTACTCTGCTATCGCAGGCAGCGAGGAGCAAAACTGGGAGGAAGGGCAGGAGGCGGTTCATGCGAAGTAATCCGACTTGATCACTGCCCGCTGGTCTCGGTGGAGATTGGCTTGCGGGGGATGCGCTCATCGCGCATCGCTGCCAGGTAGGCGAAGCTTGCCATGACCACTGCGTTGATTTTCAGGTCATCCTCGATCAGCTTGTCGTACACGTCCATGTTCGTGTGGTGGGTTCGCGTCCGGTACTCGACTCGATCCTGTATGAACTGCAAACCGGGTAGCCCGGCTTGATCGAAGGCGACATGATCGGTTGAGGTGTTGCTGAAGCGCGAAACGGTTTGCATCCTGTCCCCATGGAAGGGGATCATCCACTCGGCGAAGAGATCCGCCAGCTGCTCATTGCCTTGCAAGTGAACGCCACGCACCTGGCCCGTGCCGTTGTCCGTGTTGAAATACACGGAGAACTTGTCCCAGGCGGGAGTGGTGCCTTCTCGGGGGTTGCCGAAGGTCTTCTTGACATAGCCGCGTGAACCGCGCAGACCACCCTCTTCATTGCTCCACAGAGCCATGCGAATCGTGCGGCGGGGTTCGAGGCCACTGGCCTTCAGAATGCGCATGGCTTCGAGAGCGACAGCGGATCCGCTGGCATTATCCGTAGCGCCCGTTCCCGAATGCCATGAATCCAGATGCCCACCGATCATGACCAGTTCATCGGCCAGGTCGCTGCCCTTGATTTCACCGATTACGTTGTATTCGCCGGTGTCGCCTTCATCGATGGCGATGCGTACTTCCGCCTCGATGCTCACTGGAACGCCGCGGTCGACAAGGCGGAACATGCGATTGTAGTGCTCGGCAGCGATGGCAAGGTTTGGCAACGAGTTCTGAATGCCAGCCAGGCTGCGGTCTCTCCTGCCGCTGACGAAAATCGTGCCGTCGCCACCACGCGCGGCCTGGAATACCGCCAGCACGCCTTCCGCCTTGTAGAAGGCCTCGAGCTCCGCGGTGGATACTTGCCCGCGCGGTGGATTGCGCATCCAAGTTTCCTGCCGGCGCTTTGCCATATTCAGGTCGGCACCGGCGCGCTCGAAGGCGCCCAAGGACTCTTCACCATGGCGGATGGCCTGAGCTTCGAAGCGTGGCCCGAGTTGTCTGGGAGGAGTCGTGAGGATGATCGCGCCATTGAGCTTGCCACGATACTGCTCCAGGTCCTCCTTGCTGCGAATGATGACCTTGACTGCCTGTGCTCTTACTTTGCCTTCGAGGCCTGGGGTGAAGGCCAGGGGGAATCCGAGCAGGGGCTGATAGTCAGGTTCGATCATGTGTAGCGACAGGTACTCGAGATCCCAACGCACACCATGCTCGCCCCAGTAATCGATGGCCGTGTCGCTCAGGCCGATCTCGTCCATGGTCAGCTTGCTCCACTGCTGCGCCTGACGAATATTCGAGGAGCCGCTGAGGCGGGGACCGATGCGATCGGTGAGGTGCCATGCGTACTCCATGACCTCAGACCGCTGCATGCCCTCCTCCCGGATCCTTTCGAGGGCTTCGAGGTGCTGCGTGGGTTCTTCTGTGGTCCGCTTTTGTGGAGGGCTGCCGCAGGCAGATAGAATCAGGCAAGGTAGGCTGCTGGAAAGGGCGAGTTTGAATGCGTTCAAGAGAGCGTCCTTGTGCGGGGAGTCAGATCGTCGCCAGATAATAGCTTCTGAGCTCGACAGACATGTCCCAAGCTCATCTATCCTGCTCGATCCTGCCGCAGGCTGGCTCTATGCTGCGCCCCCTATGTCCGGAAGACTGAACGAAGCCGAGTGGATCTGGCGTGACGGCGAGTGGTTGCGCTGGCAGGATGCCCAGGTCCATATCCTTTCCCTGGCCGTGCAATTCGGCTCCTCCATTTTCGAGGGCATTCGTTGCTACCAGACGCCTGAGGGCCCGGCGATTTTCCGGCTGGAAGAACACATGCGCCGGCTCATGGACTCCTGCGCGATCTATCGCATGGAGGTCCCCTTCACCCAGGAGCAGCTGGGCAGCGCCTGCAAGGAGGCCGTGCGCAAGAACCAACTCACCGACTGCTATATCCGGCCCATGGTTCTTCGTGGTTACGGCTCGGCTGGCATGCTTCCGGATTGCAGCCCCATCGAAGTCTATGTGGCAGCTTGGCCCTGGGGATCTTACTTGGGCGAAGAAGCTTTGCGTGAGGGGGTCGATGTCTGTGTTTCGAGTTGGCATCGCCCAGCGCCGAATACTTTCCCGGTCATGGCCAAGTCCGCCGGTCATTACAACAATGCTCAGCTCATCAAGATGGAGGCAGTGGCGCATGGCTATGTGGAAGCCATCGCCCTCGGCCCTGATGGACTGGTTAGCGAAGGCAGCGGTCAGAACATCTTCCTGGTGCGTGATGCTGAGTTGATCACGCCCCCAATCGACGGCACCCTGCTACATGGCATCACCCGTTCTGCAGTGATTCAGCTAGCTAGCGAGGCTGGCTTGAGAGTGCGCGAGGAAACCGTGGCTCGTGAGATGCTCTACACTGCGGACGAACTCTTCTTCACCGGCACAGCCACGGAGGTGGTGCCAATCAGGAGCGTGGATCGCATTCGCATCGGATCAGGGCGTGCGGGCGAGGTCAGTCTTGACCTGCAAAAGCGATTCATGGCCTGCGTTCGTGGTGAGGCTCCCGACTTGCATTCTTGGCGGAGCCTGGTTGGGAGTTGATCAGCATGATGAGCAAGCGCATTCTCGTCCTTCTCTCGCTGGCTTTGCCGGCCTGTCAGTCCACCGGTCCTGGTGCAGAGAGTCAGCCCCTGCAGCTATTCAATGGCATCGATCTGCAGGGTTGGCACGCGGACATTCCTGATCTCGAAGACGACCCAGGGCTGCCGCCCTCATTCGTAGTGCGCGATGGCATCTTGGTGAGCCAGGGTCGACCGCAGGGACATCTGATCACGGATGCCAGCTATCGGGACTACCGTCTCGAGGTCGAGTATCGCTGGCCTGGTGATCCTGGCAATTGTGGCGTGCTGGTGCATGCCTCCACTCCACGACGCCTGTACGGGATGTTTCCCCAGTCCATCGAGTGTCAGTTGCATGCCGGGAATGCCGGAGACTTCTGGTGCATCGGCGAAGACATTCGTGTGCCTGATATGCAAGAGCGGCGCGGGCCAGCGGAGAACTGGGGCGTGGATGAGGGCAAGTCCCGGCGCATCAAGAATCTGAGTGATGATTCTGAAAAGGCCCCTGGTGAGTGGAATCAGATGGTGATCGAGTGCCGAGGCAGGCGAATCGACGTCTGGGTCAACGGGGATCACGTCAATGATGGCTTCGATTGCAGCGCCGAGAACGGTCAGATCGCCATCCAAGCGGAGGGTGCTGTCTGCGAATTCCGCAAGCTTCAACTCACGCTGCTGTCGAAGTGATGTGATTCCCCTCAAGGGCTTCTCGTCTAGCGTCGATGTTGATTCGTCACTCTTTGAGACGGAGACGAGTCATGATGGGGCGCAAGAACAGGAAGAACAAACCCAAGCCGGCACCAGTGTCGGTCACACCACAGTCCAGCGTGCTCGAGCCTGCCTTCAGGCCGGACCTTGCGCCGGCGGCCGAGGTCACCAGTCCGACCGTCGTTGCCAACATCGGTAGCTCGATTCATATCAAGGGCGAGCTGAGTGGCAACGAGGACTTGACCATCGATGGCAAGGTTGAAGGGGTCATTCGGCTCCGCGACCACAGTCTGACCATCAGCGAGAACGGCCACATCACTGCCGAAGTCTTCGCCAAGTCCGCGGTCATTCACGGCCAGGTGATCGGTGATGTCTGTGCCGTGGAGCGCATCGAGATTGCCGAGGGAGGTCTGGTCGAGGGAGACTTGGTTGCCCCCAAAGTCGTGCTTGCCGATGGCGCTCGCTTCAAGGGGCGGATCGACATGCTATCCGGAACGGAGGCAGCGTCTGGACAGGGTGTGTCTGGGCAAGGCAAGGGCAAGCAGGTCTGGGGCGAGCCGATGGATGCTGGGGCCTTCGACGAGAATCCCGATGCCTTCGTCGATGATGTGATCGATGAGATCATCGACGAAGCTCCCCCTGAGAAAGAAGCGGGTGGGAAGAAGAAGAACGGCAAGGCCAAGAAGGAAGCCAAGGTTGAAGAAGGAGAACCAAAGCTTTCC
>JAJFFD010000202.1 GCA_021776805.1 Planctomycetota bacterium | reverse complement strand
CGTCGCCGCCTCGCCTCTTTCCCCCTGCCAAACAACCTTTGCCATCCAGAAATGCGGCACGACACCGAAGGCCAACTGCCAAGGCATGGCGATGAACCAGGCGATGATGGCCGGCCAGGAGATCACACCACTGGCCTTCATGAGCGCAAAGCCCTGTACCTTGTTGCGTGCACAGGAGGCGATGAAGAGGGCAAAGACCGGCCCCAGAGGTGCCGCCACCAGGGAGTACAGGAGAAGAAGCAACCAGTCACCCTGCATGAGCCCGCTGATCTCCAGAGCCATTGCGGTCATGAACAGGCTCAGGAGCATGGGCACGAGGGCGCGAAAGAACAGGTATCCCCGCAGGGTCAGCGGGGTCACTTGCAGCGCCGTCAAGGTCCCATCGTCCCGCGCATCCAGAAGCATGAAGCCAATGACCGCGCCGACAAGGGTCGGCATGGTCATCACCAGGAAGCTCAAGATCAGCGGGTAGTACGGCAGAAGGTCGAAATGATACTCCTCCACAAGATGGGCCGTGAGCGCGGGCACCCCCCAGCGCATGGCCAGAGCGATGACCAGCGGGAAGATCGTCAGCCAGGCCAGCATTGGATCTCGCCGCAGGTACTTGAAGTCGGCGGAGCAGAGGGCGCTGAAAGAAGCCAGGCTTGCCATCTATCAACTGCCCGCCTTGCGGATCAAAAACCTGCCAAAGGCGCGTCGCGCCAGCAGGAATGACAGCAGGAGCCAAAACACGCTTGAACAGACTCCCGCGATCAACTCGCCGCTCGTCACAGTGGTGAAAGCAGCCGCCATCAGGATCATGCTGCCCTGCATGGGATGGAGGATCATCACTGGGCTCTCCCAGACCTGGAAGTAATCCAGATAGGGCAGGCTAAGCAGCATGATGAAGCCCGTGGCAGGCATGATGAACTCGTTGATCGAGTCGTAACGGGCGACGGTCACGAAACCGAGCAGACTGTAGAGCCCAGAAGCGACCAAGACCCCGGCGCAGAAAACCACCCCTCCATAGTCCTCCGTCGCCGCCAAGCTGACCATGATCAGGCTCTCGATCAGTGAGAGCGCTGCCAAGGTCCCAACCTTCGAGCCCAGATACTCCCCCACGCGCAGCGGCGTGACCACCTGCGCTTCAAGGGTGCCCTCAGCCTTCTCCAGCAGAACCAAGCCGCCGATGAAGAAGAAGCTGACCATCACCAGGTTGCCAAAGATGATTGGCGCCAAGATTGGCGACCAGTCAAAGGCCGGCAACTGACTGATCATGATGGCGAAGAGCCCGAGAACGAATGCGACCGCGTAATAAAAGCCATTGCGCTGCTGCAATCGCAGATCCGTCCGCAGGGTGGCCAGCAACCGGCTCATAACAGACCTCGCCCGGTGACCTGGATGAAGATGTCCGCCAGGCTGGCCTCCTGGCTGTGAATGGTCTGCAGCTCATGCGACTGCAAGAGATCGAGAAAGGCGCGGTTGTCGCCGAGCTTCTCCAGTGGAAAGTCAGCGCTCTCCAGATCTCCATCCACTCGGTACTCAACGCGCAGGCCGGGCTTGCCATGTTCGAGCTTCAGTTTGCGGGGTGCGTCGATAACCGGAATCTCCCCATCGACGATGAAGGCCACCCGATCGCAGAGTTGATCGGCCACCGCCATGTCGTGAGTGGTGAGAAAAACGGTCTTGCCCGCCTGCTGCTGAGCGCGAATCAGTTTGACGATTCGATCCGCATTCATCGGATCCAAGCCAGCGGTGGGTTCATCAAGAAAGAGCAGTTGTGGCTCGTGTAGCAGGGCGCGGGCCACGCTCAGACGGGACTTCATGCCTTTCGAATACTGGGAGACGCGCAGACCGCCGTCCTCGCCGAGCCCGACCATCTCCAGCAGCTCCTGTGGCGCATGGGTCTTGCCCTGATAGAGCGCGCCGAAGTAGCTCAAGTTCTCCACTGCGGTCAACTTGAGGAAGTGATTGGGGAACTCGAAGGACACGCCGATGCGCTCGTAGTAGTCCGCGCCCCAGCTCGATAGATCGCGATCAAAGATCTTCACCGCTCCCTGGTAGTCACGCAGCAGACCGATGAGGATCTTCTGGGTAGTGGACTTGCCGGCGCCGCTGGGACCGAGGAAGCCGAAGATCTCACCTTGCGCGATTTCGAAGGAGAGGCCGCGCAGAGCCTCCTTGTCGGCGGATGCGTAGGTGAAGTGGAGGTCCTTGACGGTGATCATGGGGCGCGGGCCTTTGGCAGGAACTCGCTTGGAGTCGTCGCTCTGCGGCCTGGGTTCAGTGAATCCGAAGGATTCTCGGCAGCCACAGGAAATCGAGAAACCCTGCGCCAGTTCTGCTCGTGGCTATCTGCGAAAGCCGTACTCGAGCACAAAGAACTGAACATCGAAGTCGCTGAGAGGCCCGCGCAGCTTGTCCAGCTCAGTCTCCGGACCATGCACCTCGAGTCGAGTCATGTCGGCGATTGCGAGAGCTTCTTGCAGCAAGCTACCGACCTTCTCGATGTGCGCCAGCACTCCCGCCGCATCAGCGTAACCCTCTCGACAGTGAACTTGATCGCCATCAAAGCTGAAGCCGTAGTAGAGACAGCTCTCCTCCTGACGCGTCTGTTCGACGAATCGCTGACACAGGGCTCTGAATGCGTCGAGCTGACCCGCCTGTACTTTGAAGTAGGGATACAGGGAACAACAGCTGTCTTCAGTCGCCATGGGATCGCCTCGAGTTGCGCTGGGTGGTTTGGTGATTCGTTACTTGAGCGGCAAGAGGTCTCGCCAGGTTTCCACCCAGTTCAACACGACACGGATCACCGGCTCCGAATAGTTATCCGGTTTCTTCTCAGCCACAAGAATCGCAAAGCGTTGTCCATCGGCGGATACGTCGAATCTTCCATCGATCTCCCCGCCGATAACCTCCCGCGCATCGAACAACAGCACCGGCTCTTCACTCTCGAAGCCGTCCTCGTCGCCATACTTCGCAGCCCAAATCTCGCCGCCGTTCTTGAAGAAAAGCTCCCCCTGTGCCGACCAACGCGGCGCCGAACCGCCGCGCTGGGATACGCGCCAGCGCTCGTCCTTGCTTGGATAGGGCAGCACGTAAACCTCACTGCGACCTGTTTCCCGTGATTCGTAGGCCAAGAATCGACCATCGGGAGAGAAGGCCGCCGCATAGTCGTTAGCCATGCCTTCGAGGAAGAGCTCGGCCTCCCATGCACCGTTCTTGCGCTTGACAATCCAAAGGTCACGGTTGGCAGAACCATCTGCACGGCCGCCACTGACCGCGGCGAAGCCACTCTCATCCGGTAACCATGTGACCGGTCGAAAACCTCGCTCGACCGTGGTTATCAACTCAGCATCCCCTATTCCCGTAGACGACTTGCTGTGGATTCCGAACTGACCTCCCACGTGCATGTGATAACGCAGGCGCTTGCCGTCAGGAGACCAACTGGGTCCAGACTCGAAGGTCGGAGTGCCCGCCGTTACCCGATCGACCAGGTTACGCTGCACATCCCAGGAGAGCAATTCCTGACTGCTACCATCGACCGCAGCGAAGGCCACCCGATCACCACTGGGTGAAAAGTCTGGCCAAGACGCAAGGGTCAGAGTCTCCGCGCAAACCGAACCCCCGCCACCTCGGTCCAAGAGATGCAGCTGACTGGTGGCTTGCACCTTGTCACCCTCCACATAGGCCAAACTCCCATCCGTCGAGACCCAATACTGTGGCAGGTTCAAGACCCCGTAGCAGACGGAGGCATCAAGAATAGGCACTGGCTCATGCAGCAACTCGCCAGCGGCCACATCCACCCTTGCGCCATAGAGGCGATGCTCACGGCAGACCACCAATAGGTCCGGCTCGACCGCAAAGGCGAGAGTGCCCGTGGTGAGGATCTTGTGTGCCCTGCCATCCAAATGCCCGAGAGCAATTCCCGACTCCTCCCAATTCATCTCTCCATTCATGGTCTGAAAGAGAAAGGAGTTTTCACCCCAGGCCCGCTCCGGGCCAAAGTGATGAATCTCTCCTCGTGACCGATCCAGAATCGAGCAGTCGCTCGATTCACCACCCTCGATGGACACTTTCCGCAAAGAAGAGCCATATGCCCCGGAGAAGACGATCCAGCCGCTCCGGATCCAGACCATGCCATAGGCCACCGGCTCCTCGGAGACGATTTCCATCGGACCAGGCACAGCCACCCTGGTCTTGAAAGTCATGCCGCCATTGTTGAAGGCGATCCACTCGTCATCAGGCGAAAAAGTCGGCTCGAGCGCAGGACCCTCTTCGTTCAACAGGCGGGACTCATAGCTGTCCAATGGACGAACCATGGTTACCGAGCCACCGCCGGTCGTGTTCAGGTAGTAGGAGAGGTAATTGGAGCGCGGCGAAATACGAATGCCCGGAGTCATGAGGCGCAAGCTCTGACCGGCTGGCGGCGAGACTTCGAAACGGGTGACCCGCAGCCGAGAATCGCTGCTCGCAGAAGTTCCGCCAAACATCCAGGGGGAAGCAAGCAATCCGAGTAGCAGGGCAACGGGAATCGCCAAGACGGCCCAGGTTGAACTCTCTTGCCGGCCCGTCATGCTCGCCCACTCGCGCCCGCTGATGGCCGTGGCCAACTCCAAACGTGCATCACCGAGATCGCGCAAGCGATCCGCCGGCCGTTTGCGCAGGCAGCGCTCGAGAAGCTCACGTATGCGCGTCGGAGTCTTTGCCGGCAGGCAAGTCCAGTCCGGGTCCTGATGCACAACCGCATGGATAGCTTCGGCCATGTTGCGACCGGCGAAGGCACGTAAGCCGCTGAGACACTCATAGAGCACACAGCCGAAGGCAAAGACATCCGTACGCCGATCCAGCTCTTCGCCCTGCGCTTGCTCAGGGGACAAGTAACCCGGGGAACCGACGATCATGCCGGTTGCGGTCATGGGACCGAGGGAATCTGCTTCCTCGGGTTCGTCCTGCCGACGTGCAAGACCGAAGTCGAGCACCTTGACCTGACCATCCTTGCCGAGCATCACGTTGCCTGGCTTCAGGTCGCGGTGCACCACCCCTGCATCGTGAGCAGCTGCTAGACCGCTGGCGATCTCGCTGGCGATGCGCAGGGATTCTTCTATGGAGATCGCGCCGCGAGCTAGGCGCTCAGCCAGACTCTCGCCATCGACGAACTCCATGACCAGGTAGGCATGGCTGTTGGCCTCTTCGATGCCGTAGACCGTGGCCACTTGCGGGGAGTTGAGCTGGGCAAGCAGGCGTGCTTCCCGCTGGAAGCGGGCCATGAGTTCGGGTTCTGCGGCGAGACTCTCTGCCACTGCCTTGATTGCGACCCGACGTTTGAGCTTCTCGTCCTGACCGCCGTAGACAACACCCATGCCGCCACGGCCAATCTCGCTGTCGACGGTGTACGGGCCGAGGGTGAATGGAAGGTTCGCCATGGCTGGGTAGATGCTACCCCTGAAGCACCCTTCGCCCCTAACCCTTCCCCTTCTCCGCCAACCAGATCATCCGCTTCGGGCCCTTATCGCGCCGCGCCTGCACCTTTCTCTCTGTCACCTTGAAGTCAGCACTCGCCAAGCGATCCGTAAACCACTTGTGGCCCGTAGCCGACCAGATCGCCAACACGCCACCCGGCTTCAAGGCAGCACTGGCGGCGCCGATGCCCGTGCGCGAATAGAGCCGGTCGTTGGCGTCACGGGTCAATCCTTCGGGCCCGTTGTCCACGTCGAGCAGGATGGCGTCGTATTTTTGACGCCCGGCGCGAATGCGTGGCACCACATCCCCCTTGCGCATGGAAACGCGCTGATCCTTCAAGGGGTGACCGGTGAGATCACCGAGCCATTGCTCATTCCAGTCGACGACCTCGGGAAGAATCTCGACGACTTCCACCTTGGCCTTCTTGCCGACCAGCTTGAGTACGCTGGCCAGGGTGTAGCCCATACCAAGACCGCCGATGAGGATCTGCGCGGCGGACTTGTCCGGGATGCACTCGAGGGCGAGTTCGGCGAGGAGTTCTTCCGAACCGTGAGCGCGGCTCGACATGAGCTCGGCGCCAGCGATACGGAGGGTGAAGTCACGGTCGTGGCGGTAGAGCTTGAGCTCTTCCCGTCGACCGGGGATCTTGGCAGTGCCGAGGAGTTCTTGGGGGATCAC
>JAJFFD010000201.1 GCA_021776805.1 Planctomycetota bacterium | reverse complement strand
AAGCGTATGAGCCATGTGCGCAGGGAGATTTCGGCACGGACTTCCTCGTGCCTGGACTGGGGGCGGTGCCAGCATAGACCAGCAGGCAGGCCGGTAACGGGATTTGCCCCAATCACTCGCCGGAAAGGCTTGCCATGGCAGGGCTGGCCTCCTGGCGATCCCTAGGCACAAGCAGAATGGCCGGTTTTACCACCAGGAGGCATACGGAGAGGTGCATGGCTTTGGCCCCAGACTTCGGGTCTAGCGCTTTTCGAAGCGGTAGACCACGGCGAAGGAGTCCAGGCTAGGGCTGATTGGTGCGCTCAGATCCACGTTGTTCTTCATGATGAAGCGCCAGTTGAAGTAGCGCACATCAGCCGGGCCGAAGGTCTCGTGAGGGCCGACAAACTGACCGAGGAAGTTCGGATCGGTCATGTCCTCGATGCGCTCGCTGTACTCGCTGACTTGGCGGTTGTAGTAGTAGGCCCAGTAGTCGCGAGTGGCATTTGCCGCGGGTAGAAATCGCTGGTCCCACTTCTTCAGGCTAGCGTCGCCGGCGGTTAGCGGGTTGAGTGGGAAGTTCTTCTCGTTCGGGCGTTCGGCGTTGGCAAAGATGCCTGGGTTGAGAGGAGTGTCGATACTCGGGTCGTGGAATCCCCAGCGCCAGAAACCCTCGGGAAGTCCGCCGCGCGGGCCCCGGTCGTCCTCCTCGAGGCGGCTCGCAGCACGGAACTGCGGACTGATTTTGGTTCCTTCAGGAATGGAGAGCATGCTCGGTTCACTCATCCAGGTGAAGTTGGGTTGGTATCCTTCAGGTAGTTCGAAGCTACCGTCGGCCGCTGAAAAGTACGGCCCCAGTCGCGGGTCTCCTGATCCTGCGAGCCTTGCCGGCATGCGGTGAGGATTGAGGATCTCGACGAATCCGGAAGTGATCACGGATTGGCGCCGCAGGAAATCTGCCATGACCCAATAGACGTTCTTGTCGAGTCCACAAATCGTCGTTCCTACATTTGGTCCTGGAGGGCCGATGACCCAGCATGCAGCCGATCCATCCAAATTGTACCCGCCTCTCGCCGCATCCCAGGCCTAGTCTCCGGGTTGAACCGGGATCGGATCGTTGCCGAAGCCACCGCGAAAACCGCCTGAGTAGGCGCGGAAGAAGGGGTAGGGTGCGCTATGGAACTCGCCCTGTCTGGATACCTGCCATCCGAGTTCCAGGAATGCAGGGTTGTTGGACCATGGCGGGGGCAGTTCCAGGTTGGGAAGAGTTTGGAAGTCGGCCAGCAAGGGTAGGCCGATCGTTGTGATGCTTCCCCGGCTATGGCGCTCGATGCGCCGCGAGGAACCGATGGTCGAGTTGGGATCACCGCGATTCTCCTGGAGGCTCCTGCCGCTGCCATTACTGAAGAATCCAGTGACGATGTGTGGTCCGCCGTTCTCTGAAAGAGTGATCCGTCGTCCGCTACCACCCAGGAATGGTGAGGCAAGATAGGGATTGTATCGCTGGCTGATGGTGTCGGAGGAAATGGACAACGCGGACTGGCCGTTGTTGGGGACGCTTAGGAAGCCCGCATCGCCCCCCTGCACGTCAACGCTCTCATCGCGCCAGACGAAGTACGGTTCTTCGAACTCTGGCAGGGGGAGGAACCGGTTCACGCCATTGGGCTCAGTGATCGCCTGTCCCGGATCGACGACCATGCGCCGGTCTTGATACGCCGGGTGGGGGAGCGGTGGATCATCCTTCTCGAGGTTGTTGCTTGGCTTGACGTTGTATGCAAAGTTGTCAGCGAACTTCTGGTGGAGCCCTGATTCGTAGAACAAGGGCCGTCCATCCCAGTTGCCAACTGTGGGGTCGGGCCGACTCTCCCCGTGGCCAAGGAAGAGTGAGACGCTGTCAAACTCCTGTGGTGGAATGGCAGAGCCAGTGAAAGTGCCCCAGTACATCTGCTCCACGTCCAGATTGAAGTCAGCGGGATCCTGGCGGGATAGGCTGAAGTCTACTTCGCGCCAAGCCGTCTGAGTACGCGAGCCCATGGGATTGAAGGGCTCTCCGATGATCTGATCCAAGTTCGTGTTGGCCGCGCTTGCCTCCACCGTGGTTGTATACAAGTCTGAACCGTCACGAACCTTGTCTGGGTTCCATGTGGGGGGCTCGTTTGGGCTTGGCGGTGCCTGTTGATTCAGATCGTCGACGATCTTCCGCTCGCGTGAGGTTTCCCTCCCCTGCAGATGTCCACCCTCGAGGTACTCCGCATCGCCAAACAGGTCCGCTGTTCGTGCCAAGAGATGCGGTTTCTGGGCGCGGTTCTGTCCGCTGGCCAAGGGCATTTCATCCGGCATGTACACAGATGGTTGTTCGTCCTCGTCCGTATCCGCGAATCGACGAGCCACATGCGCCACCCGATTGTCCTCGTATAGCGGCTTACTCGGATCGTCCCTGCGTCGGCGAGTGTCCAAGCTGAAGGGGACGACCACAAAGTCGGCGCTCGCATCCAGGAAGCCCAGGTCCAAGAAGTTGCCGGCCAGATCCTTGACGCCCTGCTCACCGCTGCGCAGGTGCAGGAAGTACTTGAAGCGCTTGTCGACGAAGGCTGTGCCCTCATCCGCCTGCCGCATCTCTTCATCCAAGTACATCCCCATGGTTGGCTGGAGGTGCATTTGGCTTTGCGAGCCATCCTGGTCAAAGACTCGACTGACCAGGAGATGGGGAGTGATGTACTTGTCTGCGTACTCTGCAAGGAAGAGGTTGGCATCGATCTTCTTCGGGCCGATCAGGTTGGCCATGATTGCAGCGCGATCGAGGACATTGGTCGTGGCAAAGAAGAAGTTGTCAAGGCTCCGCACAGTTGCCATGTCGACCGGCTTTGAGAAGCGAACCCCCGCGCTCGCGAAGGGCGAGATGTTCTCGTGGCTCGGGCTGGGTGAGCCGTCGGCCATAGGCAGAGGCTCAGGGCTGAAGCGGATGAAGTTGATCGGGTCATCAGCCCAGATGAAGCCCTGCACCGGATCCGACTTCTGTGCCGTAAACTCGGCGAAGAGAGTCGAGGGAGGGGCGTTCTGTCGAAGCCATGCTTCGCGCAGGGCGAGGTCACTGGGAAAGCCTGGCTGATTGCTCGGATCGATATTTTCAAGCCTTGGGACTCGTCGCACGAGTACGCGAACGTGCTGAATCTCAGGCTTGGCGCGATCGTCTTCCAGGTCCTTGAGCACCAGACGGCGGGCAAAGATCTTGCCCGTTTTCGGGTCCATGATTCGCAGTATATCACCGCGGTCGATGTCGTGTTCGATGTCGTTCTTGTAGATCGTGAGCCGTTGCAGGCGTGCGTTCACCTGGTCGACTTGCTCCAAGAACATGTTCATCTCACCGATCACTCGCGGGGCTCGTGGATCGCGAACGAAGCCCCCTAGGATGCTCAGGCTCGAGTCAGACTTGTTGGCGGCGCGAAAATCCCGCAGCATGCTGCGATTCCCCTGTGGGTTCGTGCCGGTTAGATCGGATCGAGCACCCGCGCGGATGCCGGGAATTGCCAGCGGTCCCTCTGTTGTGATCGCGATGCGGATGTTTGCTTGCTGTTGATCGCTGGAGGCAGGCATGCCCGTGGCATTTCTGGCGACCTGCAGCTGCTCCCCCTCGGAGCCGATTAGAATCGGGTCGAGAATGATCTCGTTGCCACGCACGATGTAGCGCGTGGGAACTTGCTCCCAGTCCGAGTCCGGATCACTCTTCGACAGGAGCTGAATGGCCTGGCTGTTCTTGAAGCCGATGACTTGTCCGCTCTCTTCATCCAGCTCGTAGAAGAAGGATTCATCGATCTCGAGAGCTTCGCCGAAGAGCAGCCGTATCGCCGAGTTCCGTGGCACGACGGAGAAGGCTTCGACGCCAGCGGAGCTCGAGCCCGCCATTTCGTCTTCGATAGTGGTGAGCAATCGGTCGAGGGCCTCGAATGCGGCTTCGAATCTGGGACTTCCGATCTCTTCGGGGATCACGAGTCGAGGTTGCAGACTATCTGCATCCTGACCATCGAACTCATAGTTGTAGTTTGCGAAGGACAGCTCCGGTGCCGGGCTTCGCTGGTCGTGAATATCGGGCCCGATGAGGACGTCTTGCCGATAGAGCTCGAGGGTTTCGCCCTCTGAGTCGGTGACTTGCCCATAGACATCCACCAGCCGTCCATAGTTCAGGCTGAGGAGAGTCTTGCCTCCTGGAGTCACATCCGGGGTTGGCGAG
>JAJFFD010000021.1 GCA_021776805.1 Planctomycetota bacterium | reverse complement strand
CGTGGGAAGCGAGCAGGCCCTTGCCACGCTTGGGCAGTAGGCGACGCAATTGCCAGAGCACCGAGCCGAGACTCACGCGCAGACCGAGGCTCTCGGTGGCGACCTTCTCCAGGTGATGGGCCTCGTCAAAGATCACCAGCTGGTGATCGGGTAGATAGCTGGCACCTGCCATGCGCAGGGCGACGTCGGCCATGTAGAGGGCGTGGTTGACCACGAGGATCTCCGCCTGCGCCATCCGACGTCGCGAGCGCTGATAGTGGCATGGCTCGTAGTGAGGGCAGGCCTTGTGCAGGCAGTTGCCGTGCTCAGCCTTCACCTCGTCCCATACCTGATCATCCACCGGAGGATCGAGGCTGAGCCTTGTCCCATCCAGAGTCTGCATGGACCAATCTACTACGCGCGTGACTTGGGCTTCCTTCTCCAGGTCAGGGAAGAGCAGTCCGCGTTCAGCATTTGCTAGATGCATCCTCCGCAGGCAGAGGTAGTGGTTGCGGCCTACAGCGGTGACTGCAGACCACTCCAAGGGCATCACCGCCTGCAGGAAGGGCAGGTCCTTGTGTTCGAGTTGGGCCTGCAGCGCAATGGTCCGCGTCGACACGATGACTGGACCCGCTTCCCGGTCTCGACAGGCGGCCAGCACCGCGGGCACCAAATAGGCGAAGGACTTGCCCGTTCCCGTTCCTGCCTCAGCCAAGAGATGCTGTCTCTCGCGAATGGCGGACTCGATACCCAGGGCGAGTTCCAGCTGTTCCGGTCTGGTCTCGTACTCGGGCAGTCGCGCCGCGATGCGACCCTCCTCGCCGAGAAAGCTCAGGACTTCACTCATGTCGTCTTGAAGCTCGTCGGCCCCACGAGCCGGCACATTTTTGGATTCTGCTCATCGAAGATCACTTCCGGGTGTTTCAGACCCTCATCGAAAAGCGCTCGACCCAGAGCTCCCTTCTTCGCGACCCAATGCCAGGCCGCATAGGCAACGCCTGCATGATCACGAAACTCGAAGTCCACCCGCAGCTGTGCCGGGTTGATCCAGGCATAGGCCCGCAGGTTGGTGATGCTCGCGGTGGTCGACTTGCCGTCGCGGAGTAGGCTGCGGAGCCCGACGAGGCCTTGCAACCAAACAAGAAAGAGGAGGATTCCGGGCAAGAGCAGCCATCCCATGACCATGTCGAGGATGGGTGCCTGGATCTGGCGACTGGCTCCCGCCAGGCGGTTGGTTTCTGGGTCGAAGGCCAAGAATTCCACCCGACAGCGTCCACCCACGGCATAGTCGGTTGCGCGGAGAAGCGAGTGGCCACTGTGGCTCGATCCTTCGAGATCCATGAATTCGAAATGCACTCGGAGCCAGCCTTGGTCACCGATCATGAGGGAAGTCTCTTCCACCCTGGAGATGGTTCCCGTGACCGATGCAGCCTCGCGATCCAGAGCCTCATCTGCGAAGGAGGTCAGATCAGAGCCATAGCTCAGATAGAGCGCGCTGATCAGCAGGAGGGTCGATAGCGACAGGCCCCCGAACAAGCCCACGATCCAGCGCCTATGCATGATCACAAGGAGACGAGGGCTGCGTGGTGGAGGAGGTGCGGGCATGAAACCCTCTATCTTGAAGCCTGCTGCGCGGATTCCGCCCTCTCTTTGCGCCTTTTCCACGGCGTACGACTAGGGGCGAAGTTGCCCTAGAAACTCTGCCGGACAAACCAGTCGACTTCGTCGTGGATTCTTGCGCTGGTGAATCACCGCCAGTCGATTGGAACCCTCGCGCAAACGCTGACCGAGGAGAGAGCGTTCTCTAGCCCAGTGCCCACCGGTGCGCAGTTGCGCGCTGCGATCCCGAAAGCTGTAATGCACGTCGAGCATGTTGGGGATGATCAGAGGCAGGAGGCGTAGATCCAGGATCTCCGCGACGGCCACATCTCCGGAGGAGAGCAGGTGCCTCAGCCTGAGAACTACGGTGAACCAGTAGAGAAGGCAGAGGATCCCGGGCAAAACGAGGATCCAGAAACCCAGTGAGACATAGTTGGGCAGGAGACCGATGCGGCCGCCGAGTGCCCGATTGATATGTGGGTTCGCCGGCAAGAATTCCACGGTGATCGTCTCTCCTACTCGCAGACTGTCCGCCGGCACGAAGCACTTGCCCTTCTCCGGGAAGCCCCCCGGTCCCGGGAAGCTATAGAAAACCTGGTCCAGGGCCTGGCCACGGAAGTCGACCTTGCGCAGTTCGAGTTCGTCCACCTGGCCCTGGGTCTGCACCGCATCCCGTGTCAAACGGATGTCGTCCTGCGGCTTGCCGCCGCTGGCGAAGTAGAACATGAGAGTCCAAAGACCGCCGTAGAGGGCGAGAGTGACGCCGAGGAGGGCGATGGGCCACTGATGCCAGAGGACTGCGCCCCAACGCAGGACTCTGGGTGCCGGCGGGATCTGGCGCAGCTCGCGACTCATGCCGCTGAGGATGGGAGATGCTTGGAGCCAGTCAAGTTCGAAGGATTATCCGTCGGTCGGTAGACTTGCGGGCACGAAGGGGCAATCACCCAATTGGTGCCCCATGATGAGTTTCGAGAAAGCCCTCCTTTCCCTCGCCACCTTTGCCACCTTCCAACTGGCCATGCCGGCTCAGGCCCAATTGGCGGGCCTGACCCAGGGTGATGCTCTGGTGGGGGCCAATACCCCGGCAATCGTGCACATCGATACCGCCAATTGCAGCCTGGGGCCGCGGTGCTCCCTGGGCAGCGTGCTGGCAGCTCCAACCAAGTATGCCGGTGGCACAGCCTATGATCCGGAGAACCGGGCTCTGTGGGTTTCGAACGGTACCCACCTGGCGAGAGTCTCCGTGAATGGCTGCCGTGTGCAATGCGGACCCTTCGTGGCGCCCTTGGGGCCAATTCTGCCGAACACGGTGGTGACAGGGCTGGCCTATCGCAAGTCCCTGCGCAGGTTGTACATGGTCGATTCGGCGCGTCGTCTCACCGTCATGCAGGTCGATGACTGCCAGCTCAGTCTCGTTGAGCGCTGCGATCTGAATATCAACCTGCCCAACAACTTCTTTGTCAGTGGCTTGGCGGTGGACGAACTCACCGGCCGAATCTTGTACAGCGCATCCGATTTTACCGCGCCGAGTATTTC
>JAJFFD010000003.1 GCA_021776805.1 Planctomycetota bacterium | reverse complement strand
GGATGGAACCAAAGCATGGCGATGCTCGGCCAAAGCAACTCGGCGCTCAGCTACAACCCTTATCCGTACGCTGTGCTGCCCAGCATCCCGGCATTACGAGTGCTGATGGTCATTCTCAGTGCCTTCGCCAGCACGGTCTTCATCAGCGCCCACTGGCTAGGGGTACACAAGGGCTATCTGAGCAGCAGCGAACAGGCAGCCGATCGCCGCGACGGGCTCAGCGACTGAGTCCTCAGTCAGCGGCCAAGGCGCGCTTGTGCAGGATGTTGTTCTCCAGGTGGATGTGCTCATGCAGACTGCGCTCGAGATCCTGCAGGCCGACCCAGAGGGCTCGCCAGGTATTGCAAGCCGCTGCGGGTACTTCGTACTCGTTGCAGAACTTGCGTAATGCGAGCAGCATCTTGCCAGCCTGATCGTGCTCGGCCTCCATGACCGAGATCGGTGCAAAGGCCGACTTGCCAGATCCGGACAGGATCATCGGGAAGAGCACCTGCTCCTCCTTGGCCATGTGCAACTCGAGTTCGGTCTTTAGGGCCTGGAGCGTGTCATAGATGCCCTGCAGGTTCTTCGGGTCTTTCTCACCGTGCACCCGCAGCACCTTCTCGGCCATCTGTTCAAGGCGCGGCAGCTCCTCCTTGAGAGGAGCGTGGTACTTCACGAGGATATGTTCGATCAGCTCGGGCAAGGGACGCGCATCCCAACGCTGCTCCTCGCCCTGGCTCCCGGCAATCTCCGCCGCCAGCTCCGCCAAGACCATTTCGAGCTCTACGTCCTTGCTGGCACAGGCATCTCGCAGGGGCTTACCCCCGCCACAGCAGAAGTCGATCTTATGACGGGCGAAGACTCTGGTTGCGAGGGGATGCTCGACAGCGATGCTGCCGACCTTGGATTCAGCGCTAATGCTCATGATGGGCCTTTATTGGCGGTTTGGGCGAGAACTCGACCTAGGCCGACTTCTTTCAAGAACTCAGGCCAGCAGTTCCGCTCCCGTAGCAATCTGCTCCTGGCGAGGCAGGAGCGCAAGATCGAATCCCGCCAGCAAGTCCTCTGGCATGCATTCCTTCCCGGCCGGCAGTAATCCACTGATCGACGCCAGATAGCCTACCAAGGCCGCTGCGCTCACGCCGTTCTGACGAAACATCCGCAGAGAACTGTCCCCATGGCGCTTGGCCAGGCGCCGGCCATCGGGACCGACGAGCAAAGGCAGATGCAGGTACTCCGGCGCTGGCTTTTCCATATGCCGATAGAGCAGCAACTGGCGTGGCGTCGAAGGCAGTAGATCGTGGCCCCGAACCACCAGATTCACGCCGCTGGCGATGTCATCCACCACGACAGCTAGCTGATATGCCGGGCCACCATCCCGCTTCTGGATGACGAAGTCCCCGCGAATGCGCCCCGCCTGCGAGCCAGAGAAGTGATCCTGAAAGGGCAGAGCCGAGTCATCCACACGCAGACGTAGGGCCGGCTCGCGCCCGCTCTCTGACCGCGCTTCAGCCATGGACCCATATCGCCCCCGGCAGGTGCCGGGATAGACCGCGGCATCCTGCCATTCCTCATGGGGCGCCGAACCGGCCGCATCGATCTCCTTGCGGGTGCAGGTGCAGGGATAGGCGAGGCCCTCCGCCAGCAGTAGATTCGCCGCCCGAGCATACTCCGCCATGCGCTCCGACTGGCGAATCGGCTCCCCATCCCAGTCCAGGCCCATCCACTGCAGATCTTCCAGGAGGCCGTCCGTCGCGCCCGCTTTCAGGCGTGGCCCATCGATGTCTTCGATGCGCAGGAGTAAGCTCCCAGCCCTCGATCGTAGGTACAGCCAGTTGATGAGAAAGCTGCGCGCATTACCCAGGTGCAGCACTCCCGTCGGACTGGGTGCCAGGCGACTGATCATCGGCACATCATCGGACATCATTTGACGCAAGAGGCGAAGATAGCACTGGTCCTGAGAATCGACGCGAAGGTATGCCAGGTCGAGATCGAAGGGAAGCGTGAGCAGCTTCCCCTCCGAGGTCGCCTCTTCGAGTTCGGCGCCCGTCGACCGGTTGCGGTAGGAGACCAGGTCAAGGTCATCCAGGACAAGGATGGCGGCGTCATCGAGGAGGTTTTGCCACGGCGCAGCAAGCTGTCCCGTTCCGGTGGTCCCGAAGGAGGCGAAGAGAAGATCGTCGCCACCAACATCAGCAAGGTCATGGTGGTCTCCTCCATCCGTGAGCCGAACTTTCATCCCCTCCTCGTCGACCGCATCCTGGCCGGTGCAGCCCGCCAGGAGCTGCCCGTGGCCTTGATCATCAGCAAGATGGATCGGGACAAGAAGAAGGCTGCCGGCGAGTGGATCGAGCTCTACCGCAGCCTGGGATACGAGGTCTATCCCTGCAGCATTGCCGCCGGCAAGGAGACGACAGAGGTCTTGGAGCAGGTGCGGGAACTTCTGCACAAGAACGTGAGCGTGCTCAGCGGCCTCTCCGGGGTAGGCAAGTCATCACTGATCAACCACCTCATCCCCGGGCTCGAGCTGCGGATCGGCAGCCTGAGTCGCATTCGCCAGGGCAAGCACACAACCACCTCGACGCAACTGATCTCGCTTCCTGGCGGCGGCCACGTCCTCGACACACCGGGGATCCGCAACTTCAACCTCTTCAGCGTTGGCACTCAGGAGCTCAGCTTCTACTTCCCAGAACTCCGTGAGCTGGTGCCGCAGTGCGAGTTCCGAGACTGCACCCACTTGCATGAGGAGAGCTGCGCCGTCCGCAGGGCGCTCGAAGCGGGGGAGATCCACCCTGACCGCTACTACTCGTACTGCAGCATCTACGCCGATGCGGTCGGGGACTGAGGACGCGCCCGGCCACGGAGGATGAGGACAGAGACCAGGCCGAGGAGGCCGGAGAGGAGGCTGGTAGCCATGGCCATTCCCAAGGGCAGATAGGGGAAGATGGCGCGGCCGGCGTCGATGGCCTTCTCCTGCTCCGCTTCGCTAAGAGTGAAGTTCGGATCATCCTGCATCGCTTCGAAGCTGCCGCGGATGGCTTCCTCGCCCTGATCGCGCATCTCTTCGATCGAAGTGCCCATGTAGACCACGCCGAGGAGAACCAGACTCCCAGCGCCGACGCCAATGAAAGACAGGGCAAAGCCCTCTCCCGGTTGCAGCCCCGGATCACGGATGATGCCAACAAAGGCGGGTATGAAACCGAGGATGGCGGGAGAGAAACAGCAGCTGGCACAGCCAAGTACAAGTGCGACTTCCGGCGAGACTACGAAGGCGAGTCCCTCGAGTGTGAACATCATGCCGATGACACTCAGGGCGCCGATCAGAATCGGCAGCACCCATGAGGGCCTGAAGTTCTGGCTATGATCAGGAGGGGGCGCGCTCATCGACATGTTCGAAATCCTCTACTCCCAAGTGAGGTACTTGTAGAGCCAGGAGAGGAGCAAAAGCCCGAGGGAGGACAGAATCAACGTGGGGATGGGCCAGCGGGAGATTCGCCCCATAAAAGAACTGCCGCGCAACAAGGAGAGCAAGGCGATCCAAGAGAGATAGAGGGAGAAGAGGGTGAGGATTGCGCCAAAGGGCTGGGTCACAAAGGCTCGCCAGGGCGAGAACTGCACCAGGTGAGTCGCAGCCGTGGTCACCCCGCAGGTTGGACAGGGCAACTGGTACTCCAAGGGCCAGGAGCAGGCCCCCATCCCGAGAGCCTCATGAGTGCCATGTCCCCGGGCATCAGCAGGAATGGCCGAGAGGATCCAGATGAAGAAGACCGCAGCAAGCACCAGGACCAGGGCGATCAATCGATCGATCGCCGGGTGGACCGGTTCGAACTGCTCTGGTCTCTCGACTCTGGGCATTGGGCTGCTTCTGCCTGCGACGACTCGCGTTCTTGCGAGTGAAGGGGGCAGGCAGATTACCCGCTGGCGGGCCTAGACGCCCAGGTCGTAGATGTAGGCCAGCTTTTCCTTCTGGATGATGGCGTAGCTCAGACCCTTGAGCAGATCGAGGTGGCTCTCCTTCCCCAGGTTCAGGCCACGGACGACTGGCTCCTGCATGATGAAGAAGCGACGGCCTGGGCCGCAGCTCGGCTCGTAGGCGCCCTTGTCCACCTTGCCTGCCAGCTCGAGCTGCACGGCGCCAGAGTAGAAGGCGCGAATGTGCACCGACTTCTCGTTGTCCGCCAAGATGCGCTGGGTCATGTCCCCGGCAATATCCACGAGTTCATGGGCGAGGATTATCTCGCAGGTATTCACCAGCACAGAGGGAGTGTGCACCACCTCACCGCTGCGCAGGGCGTACATCACCGCGTCCTCGATGCAGATGAACTGACGCCCGTTGTCCTCGAGCATCTTGGTCAGACGGTGGTACTTGTTGGCGAAGCGACCCTTGATCAAGAAGGAGTCGGTGAGGAAGAGATCCTCGACCATCGCGGGCATCAGGCCAGAAGGCTGCTCTGATTGTGGTTCGGTGCTCATTGCATCAGGAGTTCGCGGACCTCACCGACCAGATAGAAGGAACCGGTAACCACCGCGATCCCGTCCCCGGACTGCAGGTCGCGGAGGCCAGCCACCGCGTCCTCGACCTCCCTGGCTGGGATTCCGAGTTGACGCAGCTGATCGCAGATGCTCGCCGGGTCCTCCGATCGAGTGTCGGAAAGACCGGTCACGAGAACTTCATCGGCTGGCCCGAGGATCGAGCCTAAGCCTTCCCGCCAGCGCTTCCCTGGGGCACTGGCAAAGAGCAGGCGCCGCCTGACCCCGGGGTAGCGGCGCTGCAGCTCGCTGCCCAGAAGCTGCAGAGATCTCTCCGTATGGGCGCCGTCGAGGACGATTGGTCGCCCCGCATTGTCCAATAACACCTCAAATCGGCCGGGCAGATTCGGACGAAACATGCCTTCGCAGTTCAGGGGGCGATCAGGAAACAACTCGCGGAGAAGGGCCCAGCTCAGAGCCAAGGCCTGCAGCTCGATTTCTGGCGCCCCAGAGAGTGAGAAGCGCTGCCCTGATTGCCCCCGCGACCAGAGCTCGCCGGACCAGCAGCCATCATCCTCCCTGAGTTCAGCCAGGCCGAAGTCCCGGGCCATGATCCTGAGCTCCGCGCCAATCTCGTCAGCCCGTGCTTGGAAGATCTGCAGGGCCTCACCCTCCGCTGAGGTGAAGCAGATCCCCCCCGGCCGGATGACGTAGGACTTCTCGATGGCGATGGCAGGAATGCTGTCGCCCAGGACCTCGCTGTGCTCGATCTCGATGCCGGTGAGGATGCTGGCGTCAACCGCAACAGCGGTGGTCGCATCCAGGCGACCGCCGAGGCCGACCTCCAGGACCGCACATTCAATGGCATCTCGCTTGAAGCAAACCAGGGCCGCGGCGCACATGACCTCGAAGAAACTCGGCTCGATCTCGACCTGCTGAGCTCGCTCGAGAACCCTTTCGATAGCCTGCCGCAGCTTCGGCTCGGTAACATTCTCGCCCCGTAGACGCACCCGCTCGAGGATGCTCTGCAAGTGTGGTGAGAGGTAGAGCCCGCTGCGCATGCCAGCGCTCTCGGCGAGAGCTTCGATGTAGTAAGCGCAGCTACCCTTGCCCTTGGAACCGCCGACCTGCACGCGCCTGCCCGGACTCTGGGCGAGTTCGAAGCCGGCGAGGAGGCGCTGCATCTTCTCCAGACCGAAGCGCGGGCGATCGGGGCGATCCCTCTCGTAGTTGGTGAGGGGCGCCAGGAGCTCTCTGAGTCGCTGAGTTGCAGAATCCATAGACCGTAAGACCGCCTCCCCCGCCAGTGGTCATGGACAGGAGGATGGAGCAAGGGCTTTTTTACCCCCACATGGAGGAGCGGAGTCCGTAAGAATGTGCCCTTCTGCGATACCGGACGCCCATGAATCGACCGCTCACCTGCCTCCTCGTCACCATCAGCCTTCTGATCAGCAGCCTCTCTGCACAGGGTCGCCGAGGGCGGAACTCCCCGCCTCCGACTTTGGAGCACCTGGATTTCTCTGACGAGACCTTCGCCAGCAAAGCATTGGATGGGGCCGCCAAGTATGGGGTCTTCCTTCCGAAGGACTACGGCGCGGAAGAGAACGCAGATCGCAACTATCCTCTGGTCATCTGGCTGCACGGGATGAACGAAGATCATCGCCGCTTCTACACGCGAGGTGGCGGGCAGATGCTCGATGACCTGACCGGCAAGGGGGAGATCCCCAAGATGGTCTTCGTTTGTGCCAACGGCGATAGGTCCTCCTTCTACATCAATGGGAAGGGGCCCGGCAGAGCCTACGAAGACCTGATCCGAGAGGATCTGCTGGAGCACATCGAAAGCACCTATCGGGTCTCTGCTGAGCGCTCACAACGGGCGATCACCGGCGTGTCCATGGGCGGATATGGCGCTCTCAAGATCGCGCTCAAAAATCCCGATGCCTTCGGCGCCGTCGCGACCCACTCGGCCGCGGTGCTGCCACGCAGCGTTGAAGAGTTGGAGCGCAACTTTCCTTGGGTGCAGAATCGCCGCGGCCGCGGCCTTCTGACCAGCGTGTTTGGTGATCCCCTGGACGAGGAGCTCTGGAAGCAGGAGAACCTGCTGCTGCTGGTGGATGGCCTGGAGGATCAGGATCTGGATGACCTGCGCATCTGCCTTGGCGCCAGCGATCAGGATCGCTACCGCTTCGATATCTCCAACACCGAGCTACACGAGCTCCTGGAAGAGAAGGGCATCGAGCACAATTGGACCCTCACCGAGGGCGGCGGGCACAGCTGGGGAAGTGGCTACATGCAGACGGCCCTGCCGGACACCCTACGCTTCCTTGGCATGGGCTTCGCGGGCAAGAGCTCCGCAGGAGGCAGCCCTGAACAGAAGGCCGGCGAGGGTAAGGGCAAGCTCCCGAACTAGGGAGATCCCGGTCCTAAGTCAGGGTTTTTCCTAGGGATAACTAATTTTCCTCGCTCCGGGCCAAGCGCGCCGGATGACTCCGCCGATAAGGGCACTAGGAGTCACCGGAACGATGCTGAACTTGCGACACTGCGTCCGGGTCTTTGTCTTCCAGTATCTGGAAGAGGAGATCCGCTACCTACTCCTTCGGCACAAGCCAATGGAGGAGTGGCCCCTTGGCCCTGTAATCGGCAAGGTCGGGGTTGCGGACCATCTGCAGGACACGATCCTGCGACAGGTCACCGTGGAGACCGGCATCCAGCATCCACAGCACATCATCGACCTGGCCGAGCCGGACAAGGAACTCTTCGGCGATATGGGGCTCGTGCAGTGGCCCTTCGCCTACCAGGCCGGGACTCCCGGGCAGCCCAGCCCCGAAGTGGTCCCGGGCCCGGATGTCGGCGAGTTCACCTGGCTTGGCTTCGAAGAGGCCTTCCAGTCCCTGGAGATCCCCGTCGACCGGCAGGCCCTGGTCAAGCTCGAGCTCAACCTACGCGGTTAAGCGCAAAACTGGCTCGCCGCAGCCGAAAGGAAGGTTCCTGGCATGCTGGGGCTATACTCTTCCAACCCCGCCAAGGCCGCCCTAGCACTGAACTTGCCTGCAGGTGAATCCAGCTTTTTCCCTGCCACGAATTGCCAAGTCATCGTATTGGTCGCCCCGGAAACACCGTCCGAGAGAGAGACCCATAGCCACACATGGAACCCACTGAGAACGCAGAAGAAGCCGTCAAGAACGCACGCTTGAACGGCAATCCCGAAGCTGAGCAGCAAGACTCAGCAGAGCCCAAGGTCGACCATCGACCGCTGCCCAGCGCCGACATGCGGAGCTATGCGCTGCTGACCCCCGAACTGAAGGACGCCTACTTCCAGTTCTACAAAAAGACCTACACCAAGAGCGTTCTGGACATCAAGACGAAGGAAATGATCGCCGTCGGCGCCGCGCTGGTGTCTGGCTGCAAGGGCTGCCTCGAAGGCCACATGAAGAAGTCCAAGAAGGTCGGTGTCACCGCCGAGGAGCTGGCCGAGGTCATCGCCGTGGCGCTTGGCGTGGCCGCAGCCACGATTGTCGACCGCTCGGATATCGCCAATTTCAACCTGGGCGGCCTCTACGAGAAGCCGGAGTAGACCCCGGATATCCAGCCCAAGAGGACCTGCCTGCGAGCCCGGGCAGAAAACGAGGTCGGCGAAGGAAACCCTCGCCGGCCTCTCTCCGTTATCCTGGCTGTCATGTTTCCCAAGAGCCCCATGCCTCGACGCGCCAACCCTCACAAGGGGAGACGCTCTGCACCCTCAGGAGGCGCTGGCCTCTGGCGAATCTGGGGGATGGGAATCCTGCTATCTCTCCTGTTGTTCCTGGCCTTCTTCTACGAACAACCCAATCCCAACGATCTGGGCAAGCTACCGCCTGTTCAACATCAGGATGTAGCAACACCGGTTCTCGATGAGCAGATCATGGCGATGATCGAAGACGACAATCGCCTCGAGCGCCTACGCATCAAACCGGAAGTCCTCTCCCACCTCCTGGAGAAATCCTCCCAGGTTGTGCCGGCAGTTGCAGATGCACTGGGCATGCCCAGCGAAGCGATTCCAATCGAACAACTGCAAGCTCAGCCAGAGTCCTTTCGCGGACGCTACCTCGGCTACACCGGCGTCTTGCGCTACTTGTCACCAGGCCGAGAGGGCCACCCGTTCTCCGGCTGGCAGATTCGCGAGGGTTGGATCGACACCGAATCCGGCGAGAGGCTGCTCTTCTTCGTTTCCGATCATGACTCGGAAGAGATTAAACTGCCGAAGGAGGGGGACTTCGTTCGGGTCGAAGGCTTCTTCATGAAGCTCCGGGACATGAACCTCCCCGAGGAGGTCAACAAGGCGCCGGTCCTGGTCGGTCCTGAGATCTTCCCCGACTACGAGCCCTGGGAACCGACCTACGAACTCGACCCGACGATCCTCGCTGAGATCCATGATGGCGCATTCATCAATGGCCGCTGGGAGGACCTACAGGACATGGAACGCTATGTCCTGGAATCGCAGGGCATGCCCCTCTGGCACCTCACCAACTATGTGCTCAGTCAGGAAGATCGCATCAGCGCCCTCGACTGGCGCAAGATTCCGCCACTCGTCAGCAAGGAGGACTTCGACTCCTATCGCCGCAGCACGCCAGCATCCCGCAATGAGCTCCGCGGGGAGCCACATCGGATCCTTGGCAGTTTCATCCAGGCCAGAACTCACGCCGCCAAACCCAACCCTTTGGGCATCGAAGCGTGGACCGAAGCCTGGGTGCAGGTTCGCGATATCGGCGGACAGACTCTGCCGGTTTGGATCCCCAAGCGCATAGGCAACATAAAGCGGAACATAGCGATCAACTGCCGGGCCTTCTTCTACCGGCTGATGGCCTACAAGACCCTGAAGGGCGAGATGATGTACGTCCCGCTCTTCGTGGCCAGCGACCTACACCCCCTCGAACCCTTACCTGAGCATCCGGTCATGCAAACGGTGAAGTTCATCCTCGTGGCGGCAGTGGCCCTCATCGCCCTCATCTTCTTCCAAATGAATCGGCGCATGAAGAAACAGCGACTGGTCCATGAAGAGGAGATGGTCGTTCGCCGACGCCGTCGGCGGAAGCATGCAGAGCAACCCAGCGCATCTGGTGTCGAGGCGTGAGAACCCTCGAGTGCAAGGGAGCCCAGGGTCGGCAGAGCCGCATTCGAATTGCGTCGGGTCTGTGTTCTGACTTTGCCGATCGTCTAAGCGAGTGCTGCGCAGAACGCCGCCCCTTTGTCCTCATCGATCAGGAGGTCGCCAGGGCACATCCCCAACTCCTGCCTGAGGGTCTGGCAAGCCTGGAGCTTGCTGCCGGGGAGTCCTGCAAGACTCTCGCCACGGCGGAGAAGCTGCTCTCGACCATGGCCAGGGAAGGGCTCGAACGATCTGCAGTTCTGGTGGTGATCGGCGGCGGCAGCCTCGGAGACTTGGGAGGACTGGTCGCTTCCCTCTATCTGCGTGGGATCGATCTCATCCAGGTGCCAACCAGCTTGCTGGCCATGGTGGACAGCAGTGTCGGCGGCAAGACCGCGATCAATCTCCCCGAAGGCAAGAATCTAGCTGGCAGCTTCTGGCCTGCCCGCGAAGTCTTGATCGACTGCAACCTGCTCGCCAGCCTTTCCCAGCGGGAGTTCCGCTCCGGCCTGGGCGAAGTCCTCAAAATGGCCATCGGTCTCAGCGATGATCTGTTCTCTCTTCTCGAGAAGGCATCGCCAAGTCTGGACGACGGAGACTTGCTGGCGGAGATCATCGCTCAGGCTCTGGCCGCGAAGATCCGCATCGTCGAAGAAGATCCGACTGAATCCGGTTCACGTCGCCTCCTGAATCTCGGTCACAGCCTTGGCCATGCTCTCGAGTGCGCCAGCGATTTCAGCCTGCCCCATGGCGAAGCAGTCGTGCAGGGCATTTTCTTCGCGCTCCGCGTCGCCGAGGGCTTCAGCGCCATCAATGCGGAGAATGCTGCGGATATCAGGTCACTCCTGCAGCGATATGCCTACAGCGAATCCCAGCTTCCCGACTTGGAAGAGCTCCGTGGCTACATGCTCAGGGACAAGAAGATGCTCGGCGGCCAGCTTGCCGCCGTCTTGCCGACCGGTCGCGGCAAGTCTCAGGTCCAGCTCATGAGCCTGGACGAGTTCATCGCTCGCGGGCCCGCTTGACCCTTCCGGGCAGCTCCAACTCCGCCCAACGCCGCCACTGCGCCATAGCCGGCTTTCCCCTCGGGCTGTAGCTGTGGTCCTGTAAACCACCCAGGTCGAAGTAGTCGTAGAAATACGCACCTGACAGGGATTCGCATTCCTCGGCGACATCGATGAAGGCAGCGAAGCAATCTGCCTGCTCCTGGAAGTCCAGGTCCGCTTTGTCCATGAGATAGTTCCATGGATCACGATTGCTGCCGTTCTGACTGCAGTAGCCGAGCTCAGTGATGAACAAAGGCCGGCCAAAGCGCTCCCTGGCTCGCTCGAGCTGAGCGGCCACTCGTCGCCAGGCAAGGCGCAGCTCCTCTCGACTCGGATCACTGTCTTCGGTCAGGCTGAAGTAGCCCGTGCAACCAACGAGATCCAATTTCGGAAAGAACTCAGCGGTTTCCAGATGGTCCCAGTTCGCTGAGTAAGTGAGGAATCCACTGAAGCGCGCCCGGGCATTCAAGATGAGCCTCTCCCAGGTCTCACGACGATCCTCCATGGACCCGAGTTCGCTACCGATGCTGAAGAGATCGACCCCAGCCATCTCTGCCAAATCCAGGTATCTGGACAGGAAGCGATCGTACTCCAGCCAGAACTTCTCCTCGGGCTGCGGACGGATTGTGCCGCGCCAATCATCGTCGTTCTGCTCTCTCAGCAGGAGGATGGGCAGGAGCATGACTCGCAAACCCCTCGAGCGAGCGTATGCGATGCTCTCCAGCAGCCGTTCATCGCTGACACTGCGCTGGGCATCACGCTCGATGCGCCAGGCCTTCACATCCGCAAGAAAAGCCGCGAAGAGAAAGCTCACCTGCTGGAAACCCGCCGCCTGCAGCTCATCGATTTGCCGGTGGTAGTCCCGCTCCTGCTCCTGGTAGTGCAGCCCAATCACTGCGCCGTTCAGATAGGGCAAGTCCACTAGCTCGTCGCGCTGAAGAGTTCCGAACCAACCCCTCGACTCGCGACGGGCCGCTTGTCCCGCGCGAACTAGCAGCTCGAGATCACGCACCTCCTCCGAGCGGGCGTTGAAAATGGCCTTGCCCTCCGCCAGGAGCAGCTCATTGATCGACTGGGCCTCCCCCGGACCTCGCAGGTAGCCGAGCAGTTCACATTCTTCCCCCAAAACCTTACGCCTCTCCGGAACGACCTGCATCTCGCGCCCCTCGCAAAGCTCAGTCAGTCGAGATCGCAGTTCCGCAGCGAAACCTCGCGGGCGAACTGTCGGAGTCGGCAAGGAGAGACCCTGCAAGCGCAGACTTCTTCCGTCCTCGAGCTTGACCTCGTTCCAGCCGGAAACCGATTGGATTCGGGCCGAGAAGGGCCCAGGCTCCTGACCTGAGAGCATCTGGCCAGGGCCCAGCAGCCAGAAGAAGACGAGGCATAAGCAAGGCGAGCCAAGACTGTTCAGCGCTGCTTTGCGGGTCGAGCCCAGGAAGGAATGATCAACGAGAATACGCACTAGGAAAATCCAGCTCTCCCTGCTCACATACGGGCCGATGCCTGGCCTGATCCCCCCGCTTCTGGAACCAGCATCTGGTCCTCCATGCCCCGCCGCCAAGACCTCGAATCCATCCTGATCCTGGGTTCAGGGCCGATCGTAATCGGCCAGGCTTGTGAATTTGATTATTCGGGCACTCAAGCATGCAAGGCTCTCCGCGAGGACGGCTTCCGCATCATCCTGATCAACTCGAATCCGGCAACCATCATGACCGATCCGGAGACCGCGGATCGGACATACATCGAGCCGATCACGACGGAATTCGTAACTCAGGTCATCGCCAAGGAACGGCCAGATGCCATTCTGCCGACCCTGGGGGGCCAAACCGCCTTGAACTGCGCCATGCAGCTAGCGGACATGGGGGTTCTCGAAAAGTACGAGGTCGAGATGATCGGCGCCAGCCGGGACGCCATCCTCAAAGCCGAGGGGAGGCAGGAATTCCGCGAGGCGATGGCCAACATCGGTCTCGATGTACCCAAGTCCCGGCTTGCCTATGACATGGTGGAGGCCCGGGCCGCAGTGGATGAGATCGGCCTGCCCTGCGTGATCCGCCCTGGATTCACCCTTGGCGGCAGCGGCGGCGGCATCGCCTACAACATGGACGAGTTCGAAGAGATCGCCCACCACGGGCTGGATCTCTCCATGAATTCGGAGATTCTCGTCGAGGAGTCCATCATCGGCTGGAAGGAGTTCGAACTCGAGGTGATGCGCGACCACAAGGACAACGTGGTCATCATCTGCTCCATCGAGAATTTCGACGCCATGGGCGTGCACACCGGAGATTCGATCACGGTGGCGCCAGCACAAACTCTCAGCGACCGGGAGTATCAACTTCTCCGTGACGCCTCCCTGGACGTGATTCGCGAAATTGGCGTCGAGACTGGCGGCAGCAACGTGCAGTTTGCCATCAATCCGCGCGACGGCCGCATCGTGGTAATCGAGATGAACCCGCGCGTCTCGCGCTCGTCTGCACTGGCCAGCAAGGCCACGGGTTTTCCGATCGCAAAAATGGCCGCCAAGCTGGCGGTAGGCTACAGCCTGGACGAAATCCGCAACGACATCACCAAGGCAACCCCGGCGAGCTTCGAGCCCACCATCGACTACTGCGTGGTGAAGTTCCCCCGCTGGACCTTCGAGAAGTTCCCCACCGCCAATACGACCCTGACGACCCAGATGAAATCAGTCGGCGAGGTCATGGCAATTGGCAGGACCTTCAAGGAAGCCATGCAGAAGGCCATGCGCTCTCTGGAAACCGGTCGATCCGGTTTCGGCGAGGTTCCCGGACAATGCCACGTCGCTACCGAGCAGCTGGACAAGAGCACGCTCCGCTCCCACTTGGTCACTCCGAGAGCGGATCGCATCGACTGGATCCGATCGGCCCTGCTCCAAGGCATGAGCCCGGACGAGATCTACGAGTACAGCGGAATTGATCCGTGGTTCATCGATCAACTTGCCGAGATCGTCGAGCATGAAGCTGAGATCCAAAGGGTCGCTGCGGCCGGGCTAAAAGGCCTGGACAAGGCTTTCTTGCGGAACACCAAGAGTCTGGGTTTCAGCGATCGGCAGATTGCCAACGCCCTTGGCGACTTCGTCAGCGAGGAGGATGTCCGCAGACACCGCAAGGAACTCGGTGTCTTGCCCAACTACAAGCTAGTGGACACCTGCGCTGCCGAGTTCGAGTCTTACACTCCGTACTTCTACTCGACCTACGAGGATGGGGAAGACGAGGTTGGCAGCCAGGAGGATCCGGGCCGGGAACGTGTCGTGGTGCTCGGTGGTGGTCCGAACCGGATCGGCCAGGGCATTGAGTTCGATTACTGCTGCGTGCATGCGGCGATGGCCATGCGGGAGATGGGCTTCTCCACGGTCATGATCAACAGCAACCCGGAGACTGTCTCCACCGACTTCGACACCTCGGACATGCTCTTCTTCGAGCCCTTGACCCACGAAGACGTCTTGAACGTCATCGAGAGACTGTCGCCCAAGGGGGTCATCGTTCAATTCGGTGGGCAAACCCCGCTGAACCTGGCACGTGGTCTCCACGACGCGGGCGCCCCCCTGGTCGGCACGAGTGTTGACTCGATCGAGATGGCTGAAGACCGCGATCTATTCTCCAAGATCATCAACGAGCTCGGGATTAGCCAACCACCAAACGGCATGGCGAGCGACCTCGAAGGCGCGCTGGAGATTGCCGAACGAATCAGCTATCCGGTTCTCGTGCGGCCGAGCTTCGTCCTCGGCGGCCGGGCCATGGAGATCGTCTACGATCCCGCGAGCCTGGAACGCTACATGGCGGAGAACGCCAGCATCTCCAAGTCACGGCCGGTGCTAGTTGACCGCTTTGTCGACGGTGCCACCGAAGTGGATGTCGACGCAATCTCCGACGGTGAGGAAGTGGTGATCGGCGGGATCATGGAACATATCGAGGAAGCGGGGATTCACTCCGGTGACTCGAGCTGCTCCCTGCCGCCCTACACCCTCTCGGACGGCATGGTCCAGGAGATCACCGTCGCGACCAAAGCACTGGCCAAGCGGCTGGGAGTAATCGGTCTGATGAACGTGCAATACGCGGTACAGGGCTCGCGACTGTTCATCATCGAAGCCAACCCAAGAGCCTCCCGGACCGCTCCCTTCGTCAGCAAGGCAATCGGCGTCCCCCTGGCCAAGCACGCCGCAAAGGTCATGCTCGGCAGCAGCCTGCGTGAACTTGGTTTCACCCAGGAGATCGTCCCCAGCTACTTCAGCGTCAAGGCACCGGTCTTCCCCTTCAACAAATTCCAGGGTGTCGACACAATTCTCGGGCCGGAGATGCGCTCCACCGGCGAGGTCATGGGGATCGACAAGAACTTTGGAGCTGCCTTCGCAAAGGCACAGATCGGTGCAGGCAATGACTTGCCCAAGGACGGCAAAGTCTTCATCTCGGTCCGTGATGAGGACAAGCGCTTCATCCTCCCCCACGCCAGTCGCTTCGGTAACCTCGGCCTCAAGGTCGTAGCCACCAGTGGCACTGCCCGCACCATCCAGAACAGTGGCGTCGAGGTGGAGCGAGTCTTCAAGATCCACGAAGGTCGGCCCCACATCTTGGACCTGATCAAGAATCAGGAAGTCAAGCTCATCATCAATACGCCCTCTGGAGGACAGGGGCGGGACGATGATCGCCAGATCCGGTCCTCGGCTGTGAGCTACAAGATCCCCTGCATCACGACTCTGGCCGCTTCATCCGCTACCCTGCAGGGACTGGAGTGGGTCCGACGCCGACCCTTGGAAGTCCGGCCGCTCCAGGACTACCACAGCGAAGAGCTGCAGAACTCGTAACCAGGATGCTCAGGACGGGAGGTTGTCATGAATGAAACTGCCATGAAGGTGTTCACGCACGATTCCAAGTTGGCCGCCACCGTCGCCGAGTTTTGTCTGCGGGGCTATCAGCAGCCCAGCAGTTCGATCCGCGCGGGCCTGCCGAGTTCAGATCTATGGCAGAGTTTCGTCGCCGCGGGCACGGACCCCTGGCTCGATACCGGTGACGTGGATGCGATCAAGAAACTCTGGACCAAAGAGTTCACCAGCCTCACCACCAACAACACTCTCCTGAACAAGGAAGTGCAGAAGGGAATCTATGACGATCTGGTTCCCGAGGTGGCAGCGATGTTGCGCGCGGCCGACAGCTCTCTGAGCGACCAGCAGATCGTGCTCGAGATCGCATTCGTTCTCAATGCGGTGCACGGCCTGAAGTTGGTCAGCAATTTCGACGCAGACGTGAGCGTCGAACTTCATACCGACCTGTCCTTCGATGCCGAAGCCAGCTATCAGTACGGCAAGCGCTACGCTGCGATCAACCCGGAGAGATTCATCGTCAAGGTTCCTCTCACCCCGGAGGGTTTGATCGCCGCCAGGAGACTGTCCGATGACGGGATCCGCGTGAACTTCACCCTGGGATTCTCAGCTCGTCAAAACTACATGATCGCCAAACTGGCGCGCCCGAGCTGGGTAAACGTATTCATGGGCCGCCTCAATTCCTTCGTCGCTGACAGCCACCTGGGAGACGGTGTCAATGTCGGCGAAAAGGCGACTCTCTCGAGCCAACGGGTAATCGCCAAGCTCCGCAACAACGAGGGCATCAATGTGCGGCAAATCGGAGCCTCGATTCGCAGCGGCCAACAAGTCTTCGACCTGGCTGGAATCGATGTGCAGACCATCCCCACCGCAGCCGCCGAGTCCTTTCAAGAGATGCGGCCGGCCAGCAGCGAAGTCAAAGATCACAGCCAGGATGATCCGGAGGTGGTCTTGAACGCGGGAGTCGAATCCGAACCCATCGAAGTCTTCTGGAAGCTCGACGACGCAGTCCGAGACGTGGTCGACCATCTGGCAAAGAAAGATGTGGCCAAGCTGAGTGGCGAGCAGATCCGCTCAGCCCTGAAGCAAGCGCAGGTGGAAGGCATCTTCCCCGAATTCGACCCCTCCGAGCAGGAACGGATCCGCGATGAGGGGAAGATCCCGGTCTTCAAGAGCTGGCAATCACGGGTGGCCCTTGGCACGGCAGCCTGGGACGGTCTCCTGACCGCAGCGGCCCTGGCCAGCTTCGCCGGTGATCAGGGGAAACTCGACGACCGCATTCGGAAGTATCTCTGATCGGAGATAGATCTGGGCAGGAGGCTGGGAGGGGGCATTTGTCGCGCAAGGGACTCTCCTCACACGCGTCGGAGGGTAACATGGGCCCCAGTCCAAGGAGGACACCGATGCTGCACCAGAACCTGATCCGTTCCGCCCTCGCAATCTCCATCTGCATGGTGATGTGCGACTCTCTGCTGGCTCAAACCAAGTCTGAGCCCGAGCCTGGCAAGGCAGAGGAGAAGGCAGCAGCAAGACCGACGCCCCCTGAGAAGGTCAAGAACATCGTCGCCCACCCCGGCGAGACGGTGAGCAACCCCTCACGACGGCCAGAAGCCGCAGGCATCCAACAGGGCATCCGACGCGACCGCATGCACAGGGCAGACCTGGTAAACAAGCCCACGCGCAACTACGACTACTCGGGCTTCAACTATCCCCGGCGCGAAGCCGGTGCATACAGGCGACCGATCCGCCGCTATTCGAGCTACGGCTACCCATCGCGCAACTACGGCAACCGCTCTTACTACGGTGGCGGCTACTACGGCGCTCGAAGTGGCTATCGCAGCTACAACTCCTATCGCAGCTATGGCTATCGCAGCTATGGCTACCGCAGTAGTGGCTTCCGAAGCTACGGTCGGCGCGGCTATCGCTACTGAGGTCTAGCGCAGCTCGCTGGTCTGCAGGCTGACCTTGCCTGGCAACCTCAGCACCGGGAAATCGGAACCATCCGCTAGACCTTCATCGAAGAAGTTCCAGGTCGCGAGCCCATCTTCACACTCGGGCTCCAACAGGAATGCAGCCAGAGTCCCGAGGGATTGGGCGGTGCGCACCACGATGGTCCCTGCAGGCACAGTCATCGATTCCAGGCGCTTGCTTGCCGTGATGCGATTGAGCTGATGCCCCTCGTAGGAACGCGGGGAAGAAGCTGCACCGCGACCTCGACCGCGACGGCCAGCGCGCCCGGCGCCCCGCCGAGCACCACCCCGCCTGCCTGATTGGGGCGCAGCCATGCTGTCGATCTTGTACACCTCAACCTCCACGGGCGAGTCCACTGTTAGAACCTGCAGGTCGATGCCGTGTTGCTGCAAGTTCTTGACGGCCTTGGCGTAGCGAGCCGGCAGGAGGTATGCCCAGGGCCGCGGCACCGAGTGAGTCGCTTCACTCAGATCGTTGTAGAAGCACTGGTAGTCCTTCTCGACATCGCCATCGTAGGCCAGGATGTTGATCGTCGCCTCGCTGTACTTGGGCTGTCGTCGCAGAGGCAGCATGTCCTCGCCCTGAGGATCATTACCCAGTGCAACAGTCCTGTCCTTGGCGGCCTGAATCGTGCTCCGCACTTGTTCTGCATGGTCACTGACCCATTGGAAGGAGTGACGAACGAAGGCCAGGGTCGCCATCACCCGGTCCTTGTACTCGGCATAGGAATAGGCCTCCGAGAGAATGGAGATGTGGTGACGCATGCCCACATAGTGCGTGCTATAGCGCGGCAGCGCGGCGTCGATGGTCCAACGAGTTCGATCACGATTGAGATTGCCGTAGACCGTCGTCCGGTAGCCAGTGGCGCGTTCCATGGACCAGGTCACGGAAGGCAGGAGGTCATAGCGGGTCAGCTTGCGCAGATCGTCGTCGCATGCTGGGTGACGCTGACCGTCGTAGGTAAGGGTGTAACGATGCCGGGTTCCGTTTGTGGTGTGCAGGTCCATCGCAATCACCGGATCCCAGCTGTTGAGGACGTTGATCACGGCCACTGCCTCACTGGTATCGAGCTTGGTCCAGTCGCGATTGATGTTGAGACCCTGCGCGTTCGGACGTGTGCCCATGCCTTGCACTGGACCGACCTGACCGCGGCGATTGCTCGGATCCATGCGATCATTGCCATCGGCATTGAGCAGTGGCAAGAAGACGACGACCAGATTTTCGAGAAGAGGGTGATTCTCAGTAGACGCCATCTCTCTGGCGAGCATGAGCGTCGCTGGCTTGCCACACACTTCGCCGGAGTGGATCCCTGCCCAAGCAAAGGCAACCAGGCGATCGCCGACTTCTGCCGGGCTCGAGACCGGCGGATCGGCAATAACCAGGATTGGCAGGGCCTTCTTCTCGAAGGTTTCCCCCACAGTTTCCATATGAATCAATGGCGAGCTCGCAGCAAGATCACTGCATAGCTGCATGACCTCTGCATGCGTCGAGGTCGCCTGCCAATCGGATTTTTCTGCCACCGTGCGCAAATCCGATTCCCCCTGAGCGGCGAGAGTCGCAGTAAGCAGTGCGGCAGAGGCGAGGGTGAGAGATGGTCTTGATGTGCTCATGATTGGTCCCGTTGGCGGGATCATGCGCAATCTGGCCTGCGGAGCAAGTAGCCGTCTCTTCTAGATCCGACAATCCGGAACGAGGTTGGCCAGTTCGACCTGGACCCGTACTGCCCTCCGCAGAACTTCCAGATACTTGTTACGGCTGATCTCCAGGGCACCCAGGCTGGCCAGGTGCTCGGTCATGAATTGCACATCGAAGACTTCGATCCCCCTGTCGAAGAGGCTGCGGATACAGGCAACCAGCGCCACCTTCGACATATCCCGCATGCGATTGAACATGCTCTCTGCAGCAAACAGAGCACCCCGCTGGACACCATAGATCCCGCCCACGAGATCGCCTTCGACCCAGACCTCCAGGCTGTGAGCATGCCCTTGTTGGTGGAGACGAGCATAGGCTGCAAGCATCTCAGGGCCGATCCAAGTGCCTTCCTCGCGCCCCTCCCCACAGGCTTTCATGACAGCTGCGAAGTTCTTGTTCCAAGTCAATTCGAAGCCCCCTCGCCGCAGGCAGCGTTCGAGACTCGTCGAGACATGCAGACTGTCTGCGCGCATCACACAGCGGGGATCCGGCGACCACCAGAATGGCAACATGCCCGGATCGAACCAGGGAAAGACCGCGTGTTCGTAGGCATGCAAAAGGCGCTCAACTGAGAGGTCGCCACCGACAGCAACCAGGCCTTCAGGATCAGCCTGGCTCGGGTCGGGCAAGAGGATGGGGCCGCCAGGCTCGAGGAAGAGCGGTTGGAATCCCGGATCTTGTCTTGATGAGTTCAAAACTCGGCAATGCGCTGGCAGTCGCAGCCCTCAGTTCATGTCCAGTGGCTGCCAAAGGCCTTTGGAGATCGCCTCATAGTCCTCATCTCTGGGCCCGATGTAGCCGTGGCGCAGTAGGAAATCGATGATGACCAAGTTGCAGTTGAACTTGAAGTCACTGCTATCGCGAACGCAATGCGCGACTTCCTCGATGGGTAGGCAGTGAAATTCGTCAACTTCGCCATCCAGGTTCTGCGGCTGAAAGCTCTCAGGAAGCTCGAGGTCATAGCAGAAAATAGTGTCGGGCTTGAGACCACGCTCACTCTCTGCGCAGTAGCCAATCATTCCAGAAGGCACTGCGCGCTCTGCGAGTTCCAATGGAATATCCGCCTCTTCCTGGCACTCCTTGTGCAAGTTATCGCGAAGGCTGATACCCGCAGGCTGACCGCCTGCAACCAGATTGTCCAACTTGCCTGGGAAGCTGTGCCGGCCCCGGGCCCGCACTGCAATCCACATGTGCAGGCCACTGGCCTTGCGCACAGAAGCATTGAGATGCACACCGTAGGCACCGACTCCAAACCAAGGCACGGCCGTTCTCTCGATCTCGAAGAGCAGTTCGCTGCCCCAACCCAGATCCACAGGCAGCTTCTCATGCAACAGGTCATGAATCTCGCCAGCGGCATGCAGGGCGTCGACTGCAGAGGCCATCGCTGCTGATCTGTCTCGAGCGCTACCTGGTGAAGTGAATTCGATACTATCCTCGCCAACCAAAAAGTGCGGTGAAGCCTCGCAAAGCACATCCCGCCGGTCTCTGCGGATGAACCCAACTCGTCTCTCTCCCAAGTACAGAGGCAGGTACTTCGACAAGTCGTGTCGATTGCATTCCTGGATTCGATCTAAGAAGGTGATGGCCCTGTCCTCTAGCGGTCTTTGAGGCGACGAAGAGTGGTGTGCTGATCTTCGCGATCGGCGAGAGCCAAGAAGTCTACGTCACCATCGCTACGAAGCTGAAAGAAGACCCGCAGCTTGAGCGAGGCTCGCATGCTCCAAAGCTCCATGCCTTCGAGCTGCTTGACCTCCAAACCTGGATAGCCGGGTCCCTCGACACAAAACAGAAGCAGGGCCTGCATCGCCTTTTCCAGACTGCGCCGATCCTTCCCCTCGAGTGACTTGTAGAAAGATGCCTGGAAATGTGGCAGGCGAAACCCCTCCGCCAAAACCGGCTCCGGTGGTGGCGGCTGCTTCTTAGGCCGGCGACCCTTGGGCACGAGAGGCTCTATCTCGGCAAGCGAGCCTTCCAGCTCACGGATGCGAGCTGCACGCAGGGCCAAGAGACGCCGCAGAGCTTCTCCTGCTTCACCGAGCGCTAACAAGTCCAACTCCAGTTCTCGAATGCGACGACTCTGATCCGGCAAGGCCTGATCTGGCTGCTCGGCTCTGGGCGCCTCGCGAAGTCCGTCTACCTCGCTGCGCAGCTTGGCAACCCTCTCTTCTTCCAGGTGGATGCGCTGATGCCAATCGGCCTCACGCTCCCGCGCGCGGGCCAATTGCGAGCGGCAACGCTGCAGGTCAGCTTGCAAGCCCTGCACCTCACGTTCACGATGGCTACGCAGTTTTTCCGCAGTGAGAGTTGCTGCAGCATCATCTTCGCTAGCTGATATCTTGGCATCCAATAGGAGTGCACAAGCCTCTCGGAGCACATCCGGACTCTCCGAATCTGAGAGGAGGTCGGCGAGCATGGTGGCCTTCGCCTTTTCCACTCGATACCCCTTGGGGGTCTTGCCGTGCTTCTTGGCGAGATCTCGCAGCTGCTCCACTTCGATCAAGCTCGCGAGGAGATTCGCTAGAGGAATTCGGCCATCTTCCAGGGAGTCGCTAACCAACCGGTCAAGCTTCTGCTCCCGCTTCATCACAAGCCCAGACCAATTCTGATGGCAGGGATGGGAATCGGGCCGAAGGAGAGTAAGCGATCCCGAAAATCGGCGATCTCAAAGGCCGCTCCGCTTGCCTCCCTGGCATTACGAATCAACTCAGTGATCAGGATGTAGCCAAGCATGTAGGACATGGGGCGACTCGGGTTGTCTACGTAGCGAAGCACCTCGGCATTGGCGTTGATGGGATCAAAGGCGACCTGCTCGACCAGATACTCTTCCGCCTCTTGAAGACTCATGCCACCACCGTGGATGGACGCATCGATGACCATACGAGCTGCCCGCCAAAGCCGCATGTGGAGCTGAGTGAAGCGAGTATCGGCGTCGGGGAAGAACCCGGCCTCGAACATCATCTCCTCGCAGTAAAGCGCCCAACCTTCGGCGAAAACCGTCGAATAGAAGCTCCGCCGAAAGTCCGAAAACGGCCGCATCCGATGAATGACCGTCTGCAAGTGATGCCCGGGAACGATTTCATGCAAGGCCACTACCCTGGTCCATGCCCGATGGTTGCCGCGCAATCGATCACGAGATTCCGCCTCGTTCATCCAGACCGCGGGCGGTGAGACAAAGTAGGTTCCGGTGAAACCATCCGGAGAGGGGCGGGCTCCGCCATATCCGCCAAAGGGATAGGTCCGCGAGCGACGACCATCGGTAACCACGAGTATCCTGGCAGTTCGTGCAGCGCGCGGCACCCGCAAGAATCCCTTTTCCAAACTGAAGTCGATGGCCTCTTGCATGGCCATCTCGGCAAATGCCGGCAGTTCCTCGGCGCTGCTGTGGCGCTCCTTCAGAATCTCCACAACCTCTCGCCAGCTCCTTCCAGGAGCGACTTCCTGCGCCTGCCTCGCGAGCAGTTCCTGATGATGCTTCACCTGTTCCACACCCAAGGCACGAACCTCCTCGGGAGTAAGATCAAGATGATGGCGATGCCGCAGGAGAGCGGCGAATCGCGCCGCTGTCGCTGGCTTCCCTCGAGCCTTCTCCGGCAGCTCGAGCTCGGCAGCCGCCAATTGCAGAGCCTGGTCCAGGAGCGAATGGTCCACCGATTCAGGATCGCTGAGATCGGACGCGTCGATGGCAGCTAGTCGGATTGCCATCGCCTCAATTTTCCCAGCCTCCTTGGGCCTGCTGCCTGAGTACTGCTGAGTCAGATCACGCAACTCTTTCAGGGCCGGGCGAGTCGTCCCCCGGCCGATAAGCAACTCATCCAAGTCGAATTCGGCGTCTGTCTCGCCAGCCTCAACGAGGATTTCCATTCTGCTCAGAACAGCGCTCGCCCCATCAGCATCGAGGATCTTGTCTAGCTCTAGCGCCAGGTAGCGCCAGCCTGCCTTTCCCTCCACTGGGCTCGCAGCCTCAAGCTCGCTCGAGAGGTCATGACGCTGACTCTTACCATTTCCTTCCAAGAGGAGCTGCAGCTTGGCGTCTCCTGACCCTCGCAAGTAGAGACCGGCATGGGCAAAGTCAGCTAAGACTGGGCTGCCATCTTCCGCTGTCCAGAAAGTTAGCTTGCCCTTCTTGCCAGCTTCTAGGCGAAGGCGCAGGGCCCGATGCCCGCAGGCAACCGAATCCGCCTGCAGACTGAGTTCCAGGTCGCCATCCGATTTGGGAATGCCTGCTCTGCTCTCAAAGGGCATGTGCAGCAACTCTTCGCCAAGAGCCGTCCGATGCTGTCGAGTCAAGCTGGCGAGGGGCTGCCCATCCTTGCCAATGAGCTCGATCTTGATGCTAAACGCGGCTGCCGGCCGTCCAGCCTCAACCTCGAGGTGGAAGGACCTATGTTGCGCCTCCCCGGCTTTCAGACTGACCGGCCCCTCGAGTCCGCTTGCCCGCAGGTCCGGTGGTAGCCAAGCACGCAATTCCGCATCCTCCACGGCCGCCTCTGCCCTGAGCTCCAAGACCAGCTCTGTCGTCCTCTCGGTGAGCAGATGGGGCCCAGCGAGACTGAGACTGGGAGGCGGCTCTTGCAAGCAGGCAAGCAGGAGGAAGGTCAGCATGGCGCGCAGTCTATCAGGCTGGGCCGCAGCTCAGGATGTGGATCACTGCCGCGTCGGAGTCACAGTTCTGGGATAGATCACTTCGACCGGATAAGGCGGCAGGAAATCCTGATCATGGCGCAACTCGATCTCCTCCCTCTCTCCGCTCGTCAAGGTCTCAGGCGAGCGCCAGGCTCGATAGAAGGTGAACTCGAGGAGATCGAAGGGGACACCCAGCGCCTTCCCCGTCTGCCAGAGAAAGAACGACGGAAAGAGCATGGTCGACACGGGGTCCGCATCATCCGGACTTGTCGCGCTCTGATACTCATAGACCGTGTAGGTGATGGGTAGGAGCGCAGCATCGACAGGAATCCCGGCCACGAAGCCTGCAAAGCCGCCCAAGTTTGCAGGCATGGTTACCAGCGGACTCCGGCCACTGCGACTGTCCGAGATTTCTTGGGTGTACTGGACGAGCGGACTGCAAGCGGCGAGAGCCAGGCTCGCAAGGAGGCAGGGGAGGATGCGAACTGCTGGCATCAACGCCCGGGCTGGCGGCGAGCGAAGATCAGCTTGTCCACCACCCAGTTGTCTGCAACCGTCCGTGGTGGCGCCTTCTTGCCGCGTGCTGTCTCGAGGACTTCCTTGTTGCGCATCTTGAGCTGACGCACCTTCCAGACTCCGTTCGAGTTGCCCTCACAACGGCGCAGAACCGTGTTGATGAAGGTCCTCGGCAGAGGGAACTCATCCTTGCCATCCTTACGGAAGCTGACCGTTACTTCCACGTCCTCGGCGCGCAGCTTCGCAACCTTGCGTGATGTCTCGTTGCTGATCTGAAAGTCCGAGCGCTTCAGGCCCTGGGTCGCACTAGCGGTGATCTGCCGCTCGAAGTAGAGCCGATACTGATCCCCCGCACTGCCACGAGAGGAGTTCTTCTTGATCTGCTCCAGCTTGTTTTGACCCTCACCAATCTGCTCCACGACACCGCGCGACTTCTTGGCATCCGCCATGGCCTTCTTGGCGTTTACCAACCGTTCGTTGGTCATGTAGGCAAAGATACCCGCAGCAGGAATGGCGAGAATGGCGAAGAGAATGATCCCCTTGTAGAGATCCATGTCTGCAAAGATCTTCTTCATGGTGATTACCTCAGCTCGATCTGCATGTCGTAGGTTGCACCAGGGACTTCGGCACCGACAAATGGTGTGGACTTGCCGGAGCGCGATCCGAAGTCCCTGAAGGGACTATCAGGATCCTTGAACTCCGCCACGAGAGTGTCATTGAGCAACTGGAAACGCGTCCGAAAGTCCTCGCCACGGAAGGCGACCTTGAAGTCAAGGACACGACCCTGCTCTCGGTAAGGAAGGCTCATATTCAACTCGGTAACCAGGAAGGCCCCCAGGGATTGCTCGATGCCCTGAATCACATCCGCCAGATAGGCCACGACGTAGTACCCGGAGTCGAGCTTGAGATCTCGGTAGACCCCCGTCTCCTCCTGGCGATCCCTGAGATGCTGGTTGATCGCATCCTTGATCATCGGCAAGCGCTCAAAGGTATCGGCCGCAACCAGCTCCTCTCCCAGGCGCGTGTAGACCTTGTCGTCCATGTATCGCACTACAGAAGTGGATAGTTGGTTGGAGTTGTACACGTAGCCCGTATAGCCGCTGAACTCTGGGGCTGTCTTGCGCCCACGCTTGTTCTCCGACTCCCCTGTATTCATGACCAACCCGTACTCACCCTCGAGATTCTGCAGCTTGCGCAGCTGAACCATGCCAAAGATGAAGGGCAAGAAGGCAGCGAACATGCATGCCACCGCCAAGGGGAACTTGATGCGATCAAACTTCCGCGTGTAGGACAGGTCTTCTTGACGGAAGTCGAAGAAGGGCTTGGCACCCATGGGGCCAAGGGCCAGGCCCAGAGCAACCGCCAGGCGAGGGCCGACTATATCGACCTCATCCTCTTCAAAGCTGTGCTGCACATGGTTGAGAACGTTCAGCCTCTGCACCGGGCAACCGAATACATCCTCGAGGGCCTCATCCAAGCCACTCAGCAAACTGCCGCCTCCGGTTACATGAACCGCCTCAACCTCGCTTCGGCCCGGAAGCCCGGAGAGAAAACGCAGCAGTTCGCGGCGGAAGCTACCTAGAAATGCGTCCCGTGCCCGTAGGACATCGCTGTGATGAACGACTTCGGATTGAGATGCCCGCAAACGCATGGGCTGAATCTCGTCGTCTTCTTCGTCTTCGATGACGACCTCTTCGATCTCTTCGCCATCATCCGCATCCCGAGACATTCCCTCGAAGACCACATCCTCACCAGTACGCAGCGAAGTCTGCACGGCTTCTCGAGCGCTGTCGGTGCTGATTCCCAGACTTCGCGCCACCTCTTCAGTGACACTGTCGACGCCGATTCGCAGGGCACGCACATCGAGGAGCTGGCCCTCGACAACCGCCAGTACGCGGACCGACCTGGCACCGACATCGAGAACCAAGCGGATGCTCTGTTGCCCAATTCGCTGCGGAAGCTGCGCCACCTTCTCAGAGCTCTCATCCGCCTCGAGCTCATCTTCGTCTACGAAGCAACCGCATAACTCGGCCGCCCGATAGAGGGCCATCGTGTCCAAGTCTACAAACTCGGGGTCGACGCCGGCTCGACGCAAGGCCTGCAGAGTGGTCTGTAGCGGCAACTTGGGAATGGCCGCCACCATGACCCTGGTCTCGCCTTCGAGCTCTTCGCGCACCAGGAAGTCAACCACCATGTCATCGACAGAGTGACTGTGAATCTCTCCCTCAGCCTCGAACTTGATGACCTTGCGAATCGCATCAGCACCGGTGAAGGGCACCGTAAGATTTCGAAGCACAGCCTCGCGACAGGGGAAGCCGAGACACACGTTCTCTTGTGCGATCTTCGCGTCCCTCAGCGCATGCAATGATGATTCAGCTTCTCGCTCTGCATGCGACTCGTCGGCAGGACTGAGAGCCGACTGCGCAACACGCTCGATACTGACCTTGGTCATACGCGGCTTACGGATGGAACCATCAAGCTCCACCACCTTGACCTCGTATTCACCTGCGTCGAGACCGACACCTTTAGCCATAGCTAGATCCTACTTTCCTCTCTGGCCACTGATGGCCAGGTAGTCCGTTTCTTGCTTGCTGTCCAGAATCCCTCGAATGCGGGTATCCATGCGCTTTCCAGCCATGTCATATTTCTCGCGATAGATCGGGGGGAAGTGATCAAAGTACCTGCGTCGCAACTGTCGAAGCTCGCGTTCGTGCTGGACCAGAATCATACGCAGATCCCGGATTTGCTGGCTATCCAGATCACAGAGCTCTGTCAGCTGGCGGATATAGTCCTCACTGGAATCCGGATCCTGACTGGCCTCAACCCCGTCCAGAAGCCTCGGCAGAACCATTCCGACGCTCACTCCGGCTACGAAGGACGCCAGAGCGGCGGCATAAAGCCACTTCCTAGCGCCCTTCAAGCTCAGCCCTGATGCTGGAGTCGAGTTCTCGGATCCGCTCCTCGATCTCAGCGGGTGAAGCTTCAAGCCGACCACTGTCCGCCGGTCCGATCAGACCCGTGTAAACCATCATGCTCAGACCGACAATGATGATGGCGGCAGCGACAATGCGCTTACCCCAGAGGCCCATGTCGAAGACAACCCCATCCTGCCAGTCGCTGTAGCTGGGAAGACGCGCGACATCTCGCATGACTCGCGTCTTGAACTCGGAACTCGGTTCGGGGCCTGCCTCGGAACGCCCGGGGGCAAACATCCTGCGAAGCTCACGAGCCTGACGCACAGCTTCAGCCAATCTGGCATCCGCCGCGAGCCGTCGCTCAAACTCTCGACTGTCCACTTCCGACATTTCTCCATCGATGAAGCGGGTGATAGCGATCTCATCAGCACTGGGCCGATTGTCGGCATCCTGGCTCATGGTCGAACCTCTCTCACTTGTGGCACCAATTCGGGATGCATTCGCCCGAGGGCCTCTTTGAATCTTTGCCTCGCTCTGAAGAGCCGAGACTCCACGGTACCCATGCTACATTCCAAGACCTGGGACATCTCCGTATAAGACAGGTCCTCGTACTCACGAAGCACGAGTATCTCCCGGTACTTGTCCGGCAGAGTTTCGAGCACCTGGCGGGTGACTTCCCGCAACTCCTCTTCGAGTAGCGGCTCCGCTGACCCGGCATAGTCCGGATCTCGTTGGCCGCTGTCCAATTCCACCGCATCCTCAACCAACACCAGGCGGCGACGACTGTGACGGCTGAAATGGTCCTTGGCCGTATTGACCGCAATCCGGTAGACCCAGGTGTAGAAGGCCGAATCCTGCTGGAAGGTATGGAGCTTGCGGAAGACCTTGACGAAGACCTCCTGCCCCAGATCTTCTACTTCCCCACGATCCCGAGTGAAGCGGGACAGGAGCCGGAAGATCCGATCCTGATAGCGCTCCACCAAAGTCTCGAAGGCAAGGCCGCCGCCTGCCAGGACGGCTTCGATCAGCTCTGCATCGCTTTGTTCTGGGACGGGCTTCAAGGCGTACACGGAGACTTTGATGGTCCAGCCGTGGTTTTCTTCCCAGCAGCTACTCGCTGCCGCCGAGGAGATGCCCCAGCTTTTCCCGCTTGGTCTGTAAGTACTTCTTGTTGTGCTTGTTAGGAGGAACCTCCAGGGGCTCCTGAGTCACAACTTGTAGACCATATCCTTCCAGGCCGGTGAGCTTCTTGGGGTTGTTGGTCAGCAATCTCAGCTTGCGGACGCCGAGGTCATGGAGGATTTGGGCGCCGGTCCCGAATTCCCGCTCGTCGGCGCGGAATCCCAGGTGCTCGTTGGCCTCGACCGTATCCATGCCCCCATCTTGCAGGGCGTAGGCTCGCATCTTGTGCGCCAGGCCGATCCCACGGCCCTCTTGGCTGATGTAGAGGAGCACCCCGCAGCCAACCTTCTGAATGCTCTGCATGGCGAGTTCCAGCTGCTCACCGCAGTCACAGCGCTCCGAGTGGAAGACGTCCCCAGTGAGACATTGGGAATGCACTCGGACTAGAACCGGGCTCTCGATAGGCGGAAAACGCCCACCTTCCTCCGGTGGGCGCTCGATGCCCACACAGAGAGCCACGTGCGTGCGCCCATCCACCTTGCTCTGGTAGGTATAGCTGTCGAAGTAGCCATAGGAGGTAGGCATGGCGGCCGCCGCTACCCTGGTGATCAGCCGCTCGCGCCGGCGGCGGTATTCGACCAGGTCAGCAATCGCACAGATCTTCAGCTCATGCTTCTGGGCGAACTTCTCGAGGTCGGGCAACCTCGACATGCTGCCGTCCTCATTCATGATCTCGCAGATCACCCCTGCTGGGCGCAGATCTGCAAGGCGGCAGAGATCGACAATACCCTCGGTCTGCCCGGTCCGAACCAACACCCCACCGTCCCGCGCTCGGAGGGGAAAGATGTGCCCCGGGCGGACAAGATCCTCTGCCTGGGCATCCTCATTGGCCGCAGCCAGAATCGTCGTAGCCCGGTCTGCTGCCGAAATGCCGGTAGTGACACCCTCTCGTGCTTCGATGCTCACGGTAAAGGCCGTCCCGAAGCGGGTCTTGTTCTCCGCTACCTGGGGCCCGAGGTTCAGCTGATCGCAGATTGCGCCATCCAGTGGCATGCAAACGAGACCCCGTGCCTCCTTGATCATGAAGTTGACCAGTTGGGGGGAGGCGAATTGAGCGGCGAAGCAGAGATCGCCCTCGTTCTCACGGTTGGGGTCATCCACGAGAACGATGGGTTTCCCCGCCTGAAGCTCACTCAGAATCTCGGCAATAGGGGCAAATATCATAGTGCGGTTGGTCGATCCGAGCGATTCTACCCCCCTGCCATGGTCAATTGATAGGCATGCCCAAGGCCCCGCCAAAAGAGCGCGGCAGCAGAACTGCGGTCGCTGTCTAGACATTGGACAAAAGAACCAGGCCCCTTGCTGCCCGCCATTCCAGCCTTGCTATGGGCGCCTAGACCTGCTGCCGAGATGCCAGAAGGGAGCTGATTTCGCAGCCCTGGCTTTTCTTTCAATCGGCCCCCCGGCCGGAGTCGATGAAAATCAGGCGCAGCAAGGATCGGAGCGCGCACAGCTTGGGACTGCAGCGGATGAAACGGACCCTTCTTGAGATCGTGAGTGGCTTGGTGGTACTAGTCCTTCTAGCCTCACTTCATCACCAGGTGGCTCATCTTCAGAGCCAAAACGAGGAGGTCGATGCCCTTCGTAGCCTGGTCCGAAGCACCATAGCTAACAGTAGCTCCAAGCAGGACATCAGTGAGGTGCGACAGGAACTGATCGATCATATGAATGGTCAGCTCATCACCCTCGGCGACAAGGTCGACGCTGCAGAGCGGGGTGTCCAAGAAGCCCACGACCTCAAAGGTGAGGTCGACGCTGCCAGGCGCGAAGCCAGCATGCTCAAGGAAGAGATCGAACGCGACTACGATCAAACCCGGCAGTTGGTGGACAGCTACCAGGACGAACTCCGGGCCAAGGAGAAGACCTTGGAAGATTCCATGCGCTCGAACTGGGAGATCCTCGAGGAGCTCGCCGGCAAGGTCGCCAAGGACCCCGAGGTGCTGACCCACGAGATGCTCCTGCCAACGGTTCAGCTGAACGGCGAAGACACGGTTGGATCTGGCACGCTGGTCAAGTCGGCGAAGAACTCGGAGACGGGAGAAGTCGAGAACTACGTTCTCACCTCCTATCACGTGGTGCGGAACATCTTCGCTGACACTCCGAGCGCCAAGGAAGATGGCATCGCCGTTTCATTCTTCGGAACACAGGCCACGGAAGATCTGGCCGACATGGTCAGCTACGATGAGAAGATCGACGCAGCACTGCTAAAGCTGCGTAGCTCGGTGGTCTACCCACGAGTCGCTACGGTTCTCCCGCGCGGGCTGGCAGCAGCAGTCCAAGTATGGGATCCGATCTTCGCCATTGGTTGCCCACTCGGGAACGACCCGGTTCATTCCAGCGGAGCCGTCAGCAGCAAGGCCAACCTTCTCAACGGCACCAACTACTGGATGATCAACGCACCGACCTACTACGGCAATTCTGGTGGCGGCGTCTTCCTTAGCGAGAGCTACTACATGATCGGGATCTTCTCCAAGATCTACACGCACGGTCGCGGCAACCCTGTAGTAGTTCCACACCTCGGCCTTTGCACCCCGATGGACCTGGTCTATGCATGGCTCGACCGCGATGGCTTCGAGGACGCGATCCCGCAGCCGGATAATCTGGATACGGCCGTGGCGCGTCTGCGCTACACGGCACCAATGCCAAGCTCCTTCGCGGCCGCGCCGGTCAAGTAGGCCCAGGCAGGCAGCATTCTGCTAACCGGGTTCTAGCCCGGGGGCCAATCGAGGGCACGTCCGCCAAGGACGTGCACATGCAGGTGGAAGACGGTCTGTCCTGCGGGCTCGCCACAATTGACGACCACTCGGTAGCCCTCGTCGAGACCATCTGCTTGGGCAACCTTGTTCGCCACCAGGATCAGGTGCCCAAGCAACTCCTTGTCCTCTTCTCCAGCCTGCGAAAGCTGAGGAATGCCCTTTCTTGGAATCACCAAGATGTGGCTCGGCGCCTGCGGATTGATGTCCCGAAAGGCCATGCAGTGCTCGTCCTCGTAGACCGAGTTACATGGAATCTCACCCTCGAGGATCTTGGCGAAGAGGTTGTCCGGATCGTAGTTCAAGTCAGTCAGGGTAACTGATCACATCATCTGGCGGCAGCTAGAATCAACCGCCTTCACTGGCCTTCGGAGCATCGGCATTGCTCACACCCTGCTCTCTGGCTTTTTCCCGGGCAAACTCCTGCATGTCATCATGCAGGTCATGCTCATCGACAATCTCGGCACCCAACAGACACTCGAGCACATCTTCGAGTGTCACGATTCCTTCGAATCCACCGTACTCATCGATTACCGCGACCATGTGGCGCTTGTCGCGGATGAATCGCTCCAGAAGTTGCGGCCCCTTCATTTGTGGCGGAACAAAATCCATCGGACGGACAAGTTCGCGTAGCTTCACTTCGTCCTTGTCCGCTGCCAAGGCATCGAAGATATCTCGACGGTAGACCATGCCCAAGATGACATCCATCTCCTCGCCCTCGGTGAGGGGGAATCGGCTGTGAGAAAGGCTGGTCAAACTCTCACTCAACTCGCCGACAGTGGAGTCCGCGCAGAGAGTCTGCACAACAGTGCGCGGAGTGTAGATATCGATCGCCTCAATCTTGTCCAGGTACAGTGCGTTCTCCATCCAACGCTGTTCGGAGGCACTCAGCTCGCCCCCCCTGGCGGCCATCTGGGACATTGCGATGATCTCTTCCTCGGTTGGCGTGTGCGCCTCAGTCCTACCTGACATCTTCTGCATGAGCATGCTGCAAAGGCGCGCCACCGGCAGAGAGATCCACACCAGCAACTGCAACGGCCAGATGAGAATCGGCACCAAACGCTTCGCATAGCGTACGCCGAGACTCTTCGGCACGATCTCGGTCATGAACAGCACTGCCAAGGTAAACAGGGCAGTGAACCAGCCGAGCACGAGATCGTCGTACATCCCCGCCACGAGCGCGCCACACCAGAGCGCCCCCACCGTGTGGGCTACGGTGTTCACCGTGAGAATCGCGGCAATGGGCTCCTCGATATGTGCCTTGAAACGCGCAAAGCGCCGCGCACCAAAGACACCCTGCCCCTTCATGACCTCGAGCTGAGAAGGGGTGACGGAGTACAGGGCCGCCTCGAGAATCGAGCAGAGGAAGGATGTGAACAGAGTGAGGCCTGCGATCAGGATGAGTTCTGTCATCGCCGCTCAGCAGGGGCCGGTTTGGTTGTTCATCTGCCCGTCAATCTAGCCCGCACCCAGGGTCGCATCCAGGTAGAGGGCGCCCCGGGGAGCGAATGTTGTGGGCAAATCTACTGGCAGACCAATCCAGCAGCTTTTTCTGCCCGGACGATTCACCGGACAAGGTGAGTACCGGCGCCAAGTGGCCCAAATACTCCACAGCCCAAACCCTAGGTGAGGCTGTACTTGCTTAGCCGGGCCAGGGCCAGGCCGGTGACGGCCGCCACTTATCCCCAATCACGGGCATGCCCGATGCCGCATAGGCAGAAAGATCACAGCTCATACATGCCACAGAGCTCGCTAACCTGACGCCATGCTCCCTCCGACTGTCTCCGTCGTGGTGACCGCGTACAACGATGCGAAGTACCTGCACGAGTCCTTGGTCAGTGTGCTCGCTCAGAGCATCCAGGACTTCGAACTGATCCTCGTCGATGACGGGTCGGATGACGACCTGAGCGAAGCTCTGGCTGAGTGCCAGGCCTTGGGCAAGCGCTTCATTTACCTTCGACAAGAGACCGCCGGCGACGCGGCGGCCCGCAATCGCGGTATTGCCGCAGCACGCGGCCAGTGGATCGCCTTCCTCGATCATCAAGACTGTTGGCTGCCGGACAAACTGAGTCGACAGCTGGCGGCAGTCACGAGCAACGACGCTGTCGGCATGGTCTTTTGCCAGTACCGCAAGTTCGGCGACCGTGACGGTGGCAGATCCCACCCAGCACAATCTCCTTCGGGTTGGCTGCTGCCAGAGTTCCTACGGCGAAACGTGATCGGCAGTCTGTCTACGGTCCTGGTGCGAAGGTCTGTTGTCTCAGGCCAGGATTGGTTCCGCCAGGATCTGGCAAACTCCAGCGAAATGGAGCTCTACTATCGCATCGCGGAGAAGGCGCAGATCAAGTTCGTCCCACGCATCCTCGTCGAGAAGCGCGTCCATGGCAGCAGCGATCCCAGCAATCTGCTGGAAACCCATCGCGAGGGCGCTCTCGTCGCCAACGAGCTCGCCAATCGCCTGGGAGACGATGCGGACCCGCAAATCCATGAGCTGGTGGATGCGCGGATCTGCCAACACCTTCTGGGGCTCGCCGGGGCGGCACGACACTGCGGAGACCGGAAGTTGAGCCGGGCATGCTATCGCCAGGTCATGAAGATCCAGCCGCTGCGGGCGCGGGCCAGGCTGGGTTGGTTGGGGAGCTGGGTCTAGCCCTCAGAACTGGCGGGCGCCGGGCCGGCATCGCGACGGGGAAAGGGCATGGCGCGCATGCCAGCCTGAGGACGGATCCGAGATGTTGGTTCCGCACGGCCTCCCTCCACTGGAGCTTGCAAGATCCTGGTCAGAATCTTGGCATCCTCGCGATCGACTCGCCCATCGCCATTCAGGTCAGCCGCGCAGGCCACCTTACAAGGACCGTACGACTTACGCAGAAGCTTCAGATCATCCCGATTGACAATGTCATCGTTATTCAGATCACCGCGTATCTCTCGCCCCAGGGCCGTGAGAACTGCACGCATGATCAAGCGATGCCCAACCGCTGTCGGATGGATGTCATCAAAGAACAGGTAGTCCGCGGGCTTCTTCACCAACCTGCCATCCTTCTTAATCACTGATTCGCTGACCTTCTTGAGCATGAAGGTCTTCGGATCATCGATGACTTGCGCTGTCAGCTTGTAGGTGTCGAGAGCGATGATCTCGAGACCAAGCAATGCTTCGAGCTGGGCCAGGGTCAATGCCAGAGCGGCGTTGTATTCGCGAACCGACGCATCGATTGCGGCGATCTCCGGCTTGCTCAAGTTCTGCAAGGATCGCGGCAGGCGTGAAAGGTCCGGCAAGTTGGGGACCAGCACAGTAATCGCACCGGCATTTGCCATACTCATCAGGGCGGAGCTGGTCTGCGCCATGGCGTCCAGAATGATCTGCCCTGGATCGCCAACCCCGTCCAAGAGTCCGAGCATGTCGTTGGTCCCAGCCCAAAAGACGTAGAGAGCCTCGGGCGGAAAACGTCGAACATTCAAGAAGAGGGCCAAGGGGATCTGGCTCTCTACTACCAGGCTCGTAGTCGAGCCGCCGATTGCAAAGTTCTTGGTAGCTGCGGGGTCGAGGCCAATCTCTCGAGCGAGTTGTTCAACCCAGACTGGCCCATTGCTGAATCGTCCCTCCCAATAGGGTGCCGCCGGGATCCCCGCCAAGGAGAACAGATTGCCATCGTCACTCAGGCTGTCACCGAAGATGAAGATGTTGCTGAAGCTCTGCGGGCTCTGCGCAGGCAGCGCAGACAGGAGAAGCGGGAGGAGCAAGGCGGAGAGCTGCATGGGCCAAGCTATCTTCGCCCCTGAGGGGAGGAAGCTCCAGGGCCTCTGTCTGGCGGTAGGCCGCATCAAGCTTCCGTCGATAAGGATGCTCGCAGGGCCTCTGTACTCGCGGGAATCGACTCATAGGCGCTAGGCCGTTGCTGGAGTTCCGCCAGCGCCGCCGGAGCTTCGACCGGCACACCAACCAGGGCTTCGACGATGCTACGGAACTTGGCAGGATGCGCCGTTGCGATGACAACCGGCAGGGGGCCGCAGGCTTCGCCGAGCTCTTCCATGGCCTGAACAGCCGTGGCCGTATGCGGGTCAAAGACACGCCCCCAACGAGCCAGCCCAGACTGTATGCAGGCCGCAATGGCCGCATCATCGATCGAAAGCGCTGCGACCCCCTCGCGCAGGTCATCGATCTCCGGAAACAGATGCCGAATTCGCTCCATGTTGCTTGGTGCCCCCACATCCATGGCGTTGGCGAGTGTGCGCAGGGAGGGCCTAGGCTGCCAAACTCCCTTCTCCATGTACTCCGGCACGCAGCGATTGGCGTTGGTGACCATGAAGATCTTGCCGAGGGGTAGTCCCATGCGCCGTGCCCAGATCGCTGCGGTGGCGTTTCCCAGGTTGCCAGAAGGCACCAGCAGGGATGGGAGTTGACCGCCACGCAGTTCCACAGCGATGAATGCATAGTAGACAAGTTGCGCGAGGAGTCGGGCGATGTTGATGCTGTTGGCGGTAGTCAGGCGAACATCACCATGGACAGAGCCCGCCTCGAGAGTCTCCTTGAGCATGCGCTGGCAGTCATCAAAGGTACCACTCACGGCAAAGCTGCGCACATTCTCACCCCAGCAGGTGAGTTGCTGGGCTTGTTCCTCAGAGACACCTTCCTCAGGGAAGAGAATCACGACCTCGAAACCTGGCCGGCGGTAGAAAGCAGCGGCAACAGCACCTCCCGTATCCCCCGAAGTTGCCACCATTACCCGAGTCAGCCCGGAGGGCGCCAAGCTCGCCATACACTCGGCGAGAAAGCGCGCACCGACATCTTTGAAGGCGGAACTCGGCCCGTGGAAGAGCTCGAGGATTCTGGCCTCGACATCGCCGGCCTTGCTCCGCAGCCTCTCGAGGGGAATAGGGAAATCGAAGGCTCGCCTGCAGATCTCGGATAGCTCCCCTTCGAGGCAAGAATCCGCAAAGAAGGGCTGCAGAACCTTCGCTCCGAGTTGGGCAATGCTCGATCCGGATTCAAGGACCGCAGCCGGGAGCATGGGCATGGCCGCAGGAACATAAAGCCCGCCGTCAGGAGCCAATCCCGCCTGAATGGCCACATCGACTGCCACTGGATCGGATTGCCCGCGAGTGCTGACAAACTTCATTTGACCTCGGTAACTCTGGCAGCATCAGAGCCGAGTCGGTCGATCCAGGATCTGGCCTGCAGTTGATTCTCGCCCAAGACATGCAGCAGATCTTCTTCCAGAGTCCGCGCATCCTCGAGCTTGCGAAGCCAGGCGAAGACACTGGGACCGGAGCCAGCGATGGAAAAAGCGAGGGCTCCCCGTTGTTTGGCCAGGTCCTTCATCTCGGCGAATGCCGGTATGGTCTCGCTCCGTTGTGGCTCCACAACAACATCGTGCATGGATCGCGCCAGGAGCTCTAGGTCCTGCTCGTAGCAGGCGGAAATGAATCCTGCGAGATGCGCTGACTGCTGCACATGCATGCTCAACGGCAGTTCTCTGGCCAGCAGGCCCCGCTGCCCCCGAGTATCGAGTTCGATGGCAGGATTGACGATCAGGCAGTAGAGATCGGCAGGAACAGGTAACTCGAGCACGCGCCAGGGGTCGCCAGCAAGAGCCGCAACCATGCCACCATGCAGACAGGGTGCGATGTTGTCACCGTGAGCATCACCACTGGCCACAGCTTCACCCGCCAATGCGTAAGCAAAGAGCCGCTCCACAGGCAGCGGTTCCTCGAGCAAAGCATTGGCCGCCACGACTGCTCCCACCGCGGATGCAGCGGAGCCACCCATGCCAGAGGAAAGCGGAATGCCCTTGTGCAAACTGATCTCGAGACTATCCGCCAGACCGAGGTCTTCGTGCATCGCCTGTAGAGCCGCACCAGCGCAGTTGCTCGCAATATCAGTGGGCAGGGCATCACAGCCCTGCATTTCGCCCATTCGTAGCTGTCCAGGGCTGCCACCATCGAGGCGTTTCACAGTTACCAGATCACCTACCTTGCCGAAGGCAAAGCCGAGTAGATCGAAGCCCACCACAACGTTGGCAACGCTGGCCGGTGCAAAGACAGTGGCGCTTCTCCTGGCAATCATCCCCCCCCCAATGATTCTGCCAGGCGGAGAAAATCACCGAAGACGCCAGCGGCTGTCACCTCAGGACCCGCTCCTGGTCCCTGGATCATGAGAGGCTTGCTGGAATAGCGTTCGGATGTGATGACGAAGATGTTGTCCGCTGGCTGGATGCGCAGCAGGGGATGGTCCAAGGGGTAACTGCGCAAACCCACTTCGCAGGCACCAGCCACCTCGATTCTCGAAACATAGGCGAGGCCTTCTCCTCGACCTGCCGCCGCCGCACGCCTGGCCTCGATCTCAGGATCGAATTCCACAAGTCTGCTCATGAACTCGCTGACATCAGCACAGTCAGCGAGGCCCTCTGGCACAAGGCTCTCCACAGGAAAGTCACCCATCTCCAGGCTGAGACCCAACTCGCGACCCAAGATGACGGCCTTGCGGGCCACGTCCAATCCCGACAAATCCGCCCGTGGATCCGGTTCGGTGAAGCCAAGTCGATGCGCTTCCGCCAGGACCATGGAGAAGGGTTTCTCTGGCGACAAGCACTGGAGCAGATAGGAGAGGGTGCCAGAGACCACGCCCTCAATCCGTTCGATCCGATCGCCGGTGTGCAAAAGATCGCGCACGGTCGAGATAACCGGCAAGCCCGCGCCAACCGTGGCCTCATAGAAGAAGCGGGATGACTTGCGCCCGCAGATCTCCTTGAGCCGCTCATACTCCGATGTGGCAGAGCTGCTCGCCATCTTGTTGGGGGTAATGACATGGATACCCCTCTCCAGCCAGTTCGCATAGTTGCCGGCAACTGCAGCACTGGCACTGCAGTCCAAGATGACCGAATGCGGGAGGTGCGAGGACTGCACGTGTTCGACAAATTCCTCCATGTGGAAGGCAATCCCCTTCGCCGCCAATTGCCCTTCCCACTGCTCTAGATCGATGCCGTCCTCATCGAGAAGCATCAGCCGTGAGTTACAGATCCCACGAACTTGTATGTCCAGATTCAAGTCCCGCTGGAGGTGATCGCGCTGCTGAGCGAACTGCCTGAGCAATTCGCGACCGACATGACCAGGACCGATCAAGCCAACAGCGATGGTTTGCCCGGACAGGTAGAAGCCGGCGTGTGCAGATCGCAGGGCGCGCTCGGATTCGGCTTCATCGACGACAACAGAGATATTGCGCTCGGAAGAACCCTGGGCAATCGCTCGGATGTTGATCCCGGCGTTCGCCAATGAACTCAAGAAGCAAGCCGCCACCCCGGGTGTACGCACCATGTCATCGCCAACGGCAGCCAGAATGCTGTACGGACCGGAGAGCTCCACACCCTGCACCTGGCCCCGCGCCAACTCTTCATGAAATGCCCGAGCGACAACATCATGCGCGAGCCGGCCCTGATCCGCGGCGATCCCCACACAGATACTGTGCTCAGAACTCGCCTGCGAAATCATGGTCACAGACACTTTGGCCTCGCGCAGGGCGGCGAACATCCGGCTAGCCACACCTGGCACACCGATCATGCCGCTGCCTTCCAAACTCAGGAGAGCTCGACCCTCGACAGAGGACAGACCCTTGACCGCCGAACGTGGCGCGGCCTTCGACGCGGGTTTGTTTGCGTACGGCAGAATGCTCGTGCCGCCAGCCTCTGGGTCGTCCAGGTTCTTGATGTGGATGGGTATGGCCCCCTCGACCGCCGGTCCCATAGTCTGCGGGTGCAGGACATCAGCCCCGAAGTACGCCAGCTCCATGGCTTCGTCGTAGGAGATCTCCGGCAACAGGGTCGCCTCAGGAACCCTGCGAGGATCCGCGGTCATGACACCACTGACATCGGTCCAAATCGTGACGGAACGGGCAGAGAGGAGCCGGGCGAAGATGGTCGCCGAGTAATCGCTGCCGTTGCGACGCAGGGTTGTGGGCGCGCCATCGGCATCGACCGCCACGAAACCGGTGATGATGACAAAGTCTGTTGCCGCCTTCTGGATCCAAGGCTCGAAGAGCCGGCGACTCTCCTCCCAAAGGACACCCGGACCCGTATCCGAGTGCTCGACCCTGAGCGCATCGCGCGCATTCAGCGAGCGCACCGTCTCGCCTTTCGACTCCAGGTATGCCGCAAGGATAATGGCGGACCAGAGCTCGCCGAAGCCGCTTACCAAGTCCCGAGAAGAGTCGGGACAGACGCCCGCCAGAAACACCCCTCGCAGGACTTCGGCAAGATCGGATGCATCCGAGAGAATACGCTCGCTGACCTTCTCGCCTGCCTCGCAGTCCAGCTCGTTCCAGACGCTGATCACCCTCTGCTGCACTTTCTGCAACGCTTCGAGATAGGCCTCATCCCGAGACGCAGCCAGGTCCGCAAGCTCGAGTAGTGCGTCGGTAATCCCGGCCATGGCCGAGACCACCACGGCCAGGGAATAGGGCACCTCTCTCTGACTGCGCAGGAGATCGGCAACCTGCCGGAAACGCTGCGCGTCCGCCAAGCAAGTGCCGCCGAACTTGTGCACTCGCCAGTGCTGGGAAACCAACTCTTCAGTCGCCATTCTCTGCGTCCTGTCGGGGATCTCCGGCGTAGAGCCCAGCAGCCTTCTCCGATGCGAGGAGAATCCCTCTGATCATGGCCGAGCTGAAACCGCGATGCTCCATCTCATTGAGGCCGGCAATGGTGCAGCCACGGGGCGTCGTCACCGTGTCAATTTCTCGTTCCGGATGGCGCCCAGTCTCGACGATGAGGGCAGCCGCACCGAGCGCTGTCTGCGCAGACATCGCCAGAGCCTCTTCGGGATGAAACCCGATTTCGATACCACCCTGAGAGGCCGCACGCAGGGCGCGCAAGAAGAAGGCGACACCGCAGGCGCATAGGGCCGTTGCTGCCTGCATCTGCTCTTCATCTATGACCAGAGTGGAACCAACTGCGGCAAAAATCTCCTCACCGATCTCCAAACTCTCTGCCAGGCGCTGAGCATCCATCTCCGGATCCGTCGCGAGGCATGTCATGGACTGTCCCACAGCGGCGGCCACATTGGGCATCGCCCGGAGCAGCGGAATCTTGCCAGGCAGCCGCTTGCGCAAGGAAGCGATATCAGCTCCTGAGACGACCGAGATCAGCAATTGGGACTTTGCGTCGAGATCGCCGGCAATCTCCTGGAGAAGCCCATCGAGCTGCTGCGGCTGCACCGCGATGAGCAGGGTCTTCGCCTGTCGCACAGCATCGCGATTGTCGACTTGCAGGCGAAAGCCTTCACTTCCCAGGCTGTCCAGCTGCTCGAGATGACGGCGGGTCAGAATGATTTCTTCTGGGCGATAGGAACCTACACGGGCCAGACCTCTGGCGATCGCCAGGCCGAGATTCCCTGCACCGAGGATTGCGAGTTTGGGTTTCTTGCTCATGCCTCTGCTCCCGCGCGACAAACTGCACGGAACACGGGGTGAGTGTAGCACCGAGTGCAAGCGAATCATCCAAGAGCATTTTCCGCTGCGCTCCCGACGCTAACCTTGCCGCATGGCCAATGAACACTTCTTTCCCGAGATCGAGCCATTTGCCAAGGGTGATCTCCAGGTGAGCAAGCGCCACCGCATCTACTGGGAGAGCTGTGGCAATCCTGATGGCAAGCCCATCATCTTCCTGCATGGCGGCCCGGGCGCAGGGTGCACCGACATCGACCGCCGCTTCTTCCACCCCGAGCATTTTCGGAGCATCCTCTTCGACCAAAGGGGATGCGGGCGCTCAAGGCCGCTGGGCGAAGTCGAGGACAACTGCATCGATGATCTGGTGGCGGACATCGAGAGGATCCGCGAAGAACTCGAGATCGAAGACTGGCACGTATTCGGCGGCTCCTGGGGCAGCACCTTGGCCCTGTACTATGCACAACAGCATCCGGATCGCTGCCGTAGCCTGATCTTGCGGGGGATATGGCTCCTGCGAGATGAAGAACTGGATTGGTGGCTCTATCGGATCCGCTTCGTCCAACCCGAGATCTGGCGGCCATTCGCTGAGCACCTCCCCCCTGAGGAAAGGGGTGATCTGCTCGAGGGTTATTGGCGCCGACTCAATGACAAGAACCGCGATACAGCCATGGCAGCCGCCAAGGCATGGAGCATCTATGAAGGCTCATGCTGCACCCTCCTGCCGAACGATGAATTCACGGCACACTTCGCAGACGAGAACACCGCCTGGTCCGTGGCCAGACTCGAAGCCCATTACTTCCGTAATGTCCGCCTCGAACCGGATGACCTATTGCTGCAACAGATCGATCGCATTCGGCATATTCCGAGCATCATCGTACATGGCCGCTACGACATCGTCTGCCCGGTGAAGAGCGCAGACGACCTGCACCGGCTCTGGCCCGAGGCCAGCAAGATCATCGTGCCGGACGCGGGTCACTCCTCTCACGAACCGGGCATCACCCGCGAACTCATCGCAGCCACCGAGCGAGTCCGCAGCAGCGGCAGCCCCTGCCTCTGATCAACGCGCCCCAGCAGGCAGCTTCTCGAGAAAGAACCCGGTCATCAACTTGTACAAATGGCGCCGGGTATTGGGGCGCTCGTAGATGCCGTGTGATCGATTCGGATAGGCCATGAGGGTGAACTGCTTGTCGTGCCGCACTAGCTCGTCCACCAACCGCTCAGTACCCTGATAGTGCACGTTGTCGTCGCCGGTCCCGTGTACCAACAGCAACTCACCCTGCAGCTGGCTCGCGAAGGTGATCGGCGAACTCTGACGGTATTGCTCGGCATTGCTGGCCGGCAGCCCCATGTACCGCTCCTGATAGATCGTGTCATAGAGGCGAACGTCCGGCACCGGGGCCACGGAAATACCGACCTTGTACGATTCGGGGTGCCTGAAGAGCATGTTCAGAGTCATGGATCCGCCACCACTCCACCCCCAGATTCCGACACGATCCTCGTCGACCCAGTCAAAGCGTTGCTTGATGCCGAGCAGACCCTCGGCCTGGTCTTTCGAGGCCAGGACACCGATCTTCTCATAGACGCACTTACGCCACTCTCTCCCTTTGGGCCCAGGCGTCCCACGGTTGTCCAGGCTCATGATCACATAGCCACGCTGGGCAAGAAGCAGATGCCAGACATGGTTGATCCCGCCCCATTGATCGACCACGGTCTGACTCCAAGGTTCGCCATAGACATGAAAAATGACTGGCCAGCGCTTGGCTGGATCAAAATCAGGAGGAAGCATGTAGTAGCCATCGAGCTCGATCCCATCCGCAGCAGCCACCTGGAAGAACTCTGACTTGCCCTTGGCGAGGCCCTGCATAGTGGCCCGCAAGCGATTATTGCTGACCAAGACCCGGAGGACTCGATGATCCGGCAGGGAAACCAGATCGACCCTCGGTGGTTCACCAAAGCTGGAGTAGGTGTGAATCGCGAAGCGAGCGTCCTTGGAGATCTGGTATTCGTGGGTGCCAGGAGCAGCTTCAGGGGTCAATCGCTCCGGCGCTCCGCCAGCCAACGGAATGCGGTACAGAGCTCGCCGGGTGGCATCCTCCGGGGAAGCGGTGGCGTAGACATAGCCGCCTCCCACATCGATATGATCGATGCTGACGATTTCGTATTCGCCCGGACTGACCAGCTCCAAGCGGCCATCGCTGCGGTTGCCGATGTAGAGATGACGCCAGCCATCCCGTTCGCTCAACCAGGTGAAACGCGCGCCCTCGTCCATCCACAGCAGGTCATCGACTACGTCCAACCAGGCCTTGTCCTGCTCGACCAAGACGCTGCTCACCGCACTTGTCGCAGCATCGATGAGCAACAACTGATTCGTGTTCTGTAGGCGGTTCAGATACTGGATCACGATCGCCTGGGAGCCACCTGCCCAGTCCATGCGCGCCACGTAGTTTTGTCGTGGATCACCATCGAGTTCGATCCAGCGCGTCTCGCCACCAGAACTGGCAACAAATCCGACTCGACAGGATGAGTTGGTGGTACCGGCTTTCGGATACTGCACCGGGATGATTTGGGCGTAGATATCCGAGAGGTTATCCACCATGTAGAACTCGCCCACGCCGGAAGCATCCAGCTGCCAGTAGGCGATGTCCTTGCCATCCGGACTCCAACGAAAACCGTCCTGGAGATCGAACTCCTCCTCGTAGACCCAGTCGAAGGTGCCGTTGATGACAGTATCCGACCCATCTTCGGTCAGGCGGAGGATCTTGCCATCGGCCAGGCTCTGCACGTACAGGTTGTTCTGGTAGACGTAGGCGACCCGATCCGCGCTGGGCGAAAACTTGGCGAACATGAGGCGGCTTGGTTCGAAGTCCGCTCCGAGCTGAGTGAGACTCTTCTGCATGCGATCCAGAACCCAATAGTCCCCACGAGTATTGTCACGCCAGACTCTCTTGCTGTTGGTGAAGATCAGCAGCTTGGAGCCATCATCCGACCAGGCGTAGTCCTCCACTCGCAGTGGACGACGCGAGCCCGATGGAATGAGCGAGCTGACAGGCACGAGAATCTCACGCTTGCCGGTCACCGGGTCATAGCGAACGATCTCGATGCCGGAGCGATCCGCAGCAGGCTCCAAGGTGCTGTAGCCCGAGCCATCAGCCAACCAGCGGGCTGGACCGAACTGATCCTCGAAGAACTCCGGGCTACCCCATAGCCGGTCAACGCTGAGCTGCGAGGCATCGGCCTGGGCCTGAAGCGCGGCGGGCAGGAGGAATGCGAAGAGAGCGAGTGTATTCCTGACGCTGAACATGGACAGAGATGATGTCCAGAGCCCAGGAAAGGGACAAGCTGCCTTTGAACTAGCTCGGATCCGGCCAGAGCTCTCGCCATTCTGGCTGACTCCGGCCCTCCTGCTGTTTCAGCAGAGAATAGGCTTCCGGACTCAACTTGACCTCTTCCAAGGCCGTGCTCGCCAAGGCGCGCCCACAAGTCTCGACGATGCTGTCGGAATCCATCTGGTGGTAGGCGTAGACCTCCGCCGGGGTTCCAGACTTGCTGAACTTCCGCACGGCGATGGGATACTGCCGCGATCCCAGTATCGAGCCGATATTGTCGAGCAGGCCAATCTCACCGTCATGGACACTGACCACAGGCACTCGCCGACCAGCAAGGTCCACCACATCCATGGCTTCGAGCTCTCCCTGTGCACGCAGGTGTAGGCGACCATCGATGCCCAAGCCCTGCATCAAGTGCTCATAGCCATCAGCCCGGCCCAGTTCGCCGATCAGCAGATCCGGCGAAGTAACCACGATCAAGTTGGCGTAGATGCCGCGCTCGAGCAGCTTGGCAGTGGCTTCGAGAGCTTCCGGCACCAGAGCACCCATGACAAAGAGGTGCAGGACGTTCTCACCTGGGGAGTAGCCACGATAGCCGCGGTAGTCCACCAGCATGTAGCCGCCACGGAGTGCATCCTCGCGAACAGCGGCAAAGATCTCCGCATCGTCCGCGTGGTGCACCTCCGCCTCGTGTAGGCCACCATCCGCGCTACTCATCCCGAGCTCGGCACCCGCGGGCAGGTTGGTCTTGAAGCGCGACTGCTTGCGCAGATTGTTGATCAACAGATCCTGCCGGATTCCTCGGGTCACGCATCGAACTAGCACGCCCTTGCGGCCCTCGTTGTCGCCGGAGAAATGCCGCCGAATCGATTCGCAGAGGATCCAGTCCAACTCGATGGCAAAGCTCGGCTCCCAGGTCACGAGATTCGGGATCTGGATATCCGACTTCCAACTGTGCTGCGCGCCCTCCGGAGCCAGCGTCACGCCGGAAGGTGTCCCGACCAGGATGAACCCGGATCCCCAGTAGAGGTTGTAGTACAGCTGATCGAGGGCACGCTTGATGAAGAAGTCGTAGACCGTCATCAAGGGCAGCAGGGGAATGCCGATGAAGTGCCCCATCTTGCCGAAGGATCCGGCCGCGGACATGCAATTGGCCTCGGCGATCTCGAAGCGAATGTGGCGGGTCCAGGCTTCATCTGTCGGCGCAAGCTCTGGCCGCAGGCGTTCGCGCAGCTCGAGATCGCGCTCCCAGTTCTGCTCAGGCTGTGGACCGAAGATCTTCTCGTCCATGGCCGGATTGATATTGGTGCTCGTGCCAACATCCGGCGCCATGGTCATCATCAGATCCGCAGCTGCGGACCAACGTTGCTCATGATCGGTGAGCACTTTGCCGACGGTCTTCCCGGCTGCGGCCAACTCGTCATAGACGCCGATGCGCACCAGTTTGGCGGCAAGCTGACCCCACATCCATTGCGTATGGGTGGTCGGCGCGAGCTTGAGATTGATCTGCAGACTCTCCGGAATTCCGCCCTGCTTGTCGATCTGCTCGTGCACCCAGTCCTGATGCTCCAGCCGGGTTGCGTCGATCTTCTCGATACCAGCACGTAGCTCATCGCCTCTGGCAGCGGCGAACTTGCCCTCGGGGGAGTCCGGCGCCTGGCGCTCGAAGGGCCGATCGAGGCTGAGCCCTTCCGAGGCGAGCAGCGCTTCGATCTCCTTCTGCTTGGGCAAGGCCGAGTGGTTGCCGTTCGCGGCTACACAATCCAGACCTCTACCCTTGACCGTGTGCGCCACGATCAAGGTCGGCTGATCGAGGTTCTGCTTGCTCTGTTCATAGGCCGCAACGATCGCCTCGAGATCGTGGCCACCCAGATCGGAGAACATGGTCACCGTATCCTCGTCCGAAAGATCATCCAGCAGCTTGCCGGCCACCTTGTTGATCTTGCCGACCGCCATACGAATGAGACTGGCGTCGCGCTTCCACAGCAGCATCTGGTAGTGGTAGTCGCTAAAGCCCTGCTCGAGCACTTCGCGCAGGGCATCACCACCCTTGCGCGCAAAGATCGAATTCCGGAAAGACCCATGCCGCAGCTGAATGACTTCCCAACCGTTGGCAGCAACCATCTTCTCGATGCGATCCGCATCGGTACCCTGCAGACCGCGCTTGTTGGGAATGCGCGTCCCGTCCAGGTTCTGTCGGTTGTAGTCGACAATCCAAGTTATGTTGCCGAGCTCGCGTTCCGCAACCTCGGGCAAGACCTCCATGAGTGAGCCCTCGCGGAATTCCGAGTCACCCATGAGGCACCAGAAGTGGGGCTCTTCCAATTCCCAGCCGTGCTGCACTGCGTAGCGGTAGGCAAGAGAGATGTAGACCGCGGCCACCGGTGGGATACCCACCGAACCGGAGGGCAGAAAGTGGAACCGATCCGGATCGGACTCAGCGTGGTAGGACTGGAAAACCGGCTGCCCATCCCTGGGGAAGGCGCGGAGCTGGCTCATGACAGCTTCACACTCCTCTTCGCTGAACCAGCGCTTGTCAGCATCGCGGAACAGACCAATCTGGTGCTGAAGAGAGTGATCCACCGGCGAGGCGTGCGGCTTGCAGCAGATGTAGTCGCCGGCCCGCCGCATCACCAGGTGCAGCGCCCCCAGGATCTCCATGCTCGAGGCGCAGGCCGCCGGATGCCCACCCACTTTCGGGTCGGTCGCTAGGGCATTGGGCCGACGGTTCGCCTCGTGAATCATCGCCAGCATATGCACGAATGCACGGCGGACGACCTTGCTGATGAGCTCGTAGTCCCTGGTCATGGGCGGCGGAAGCTAACCCAGCCCCAGGCCCGGTGAAAGACCCGCCGGGGGGTCCGGACTCTATTTCTTCTTCAGCTCCGCCGGCCGGTAATAGGGGCGATCACCAAGGCTGCGATACTTGGCCCGAAACTTGGCGCTGGAGGTCTCTGGATCAAAGGACCACTGCTGCCGGTGGTAATTCCAGTTTTCCGGATCCAGTTCCTGAGCTTGCTGCCAGTGCCTCGCAGCTGCCGCCGAGGCGCCATTGCGGTGCAGCCAGACCGCCAAGCGAAAGTGGGCATCCGCCCTCGGACGCTGGTCATTCTCAGCCTGCATCTTGCGAGCCATCTCAGCTGCTGGCAGGAGGTACTCGCTTTCGGCCCCCTTGGCTACCCAGTCCCGCAGAGCCAGGACATAGTCATCGTCACCGGCGACGATGCTGCCAAAGATCTTCTGCTCCGAGTAGGCCACCTCTGGCGGACGCAGCATTTGACCCTTCTCATCGATCCAGACAGCACTGGGGACATTGATCATCCCGTAGAGAGCAGTGATCCGATGCTCCACATCGATCAGACAGGTGAACTCCGCCTTCGCCCGCGCATAGAAAGGCTCGGCAGCTTCCAGGCCGCCGCTGTCCTGGGCCACCGCGACGATCTCCAGACCCTTGCCTCGCAGTTCCTCGTAGATGGCCTGCCACCCGGGCAGGTCGTTACGGCAGCCTCACCAGGATGCCCAAGTAAGGAGTAGAACCTTCTTGCCACGAAAATCCGAGAGACGCCGCGCACGGCCACTTCGATCCGGGAGTTCGAAGTCCGGAGCCAAGGCGCTGGCGAGGTTTCGCTCGCGAATCATGGGCGCCTCGGCCAAGGCCCATAGGGGCAATTCGCGATCACGCAGGAGTACCTGACCGAGCTTCTCCGCGAAGGCGCTCAGATCGAGATACCGGCGTTCTTCCTTACCCCTCAGCCAAGTCCCGTCCGCCGGCAGGGGAATGCACAGATCCTCGCTGCAGAGGCCCTCTGGCTTGAATTCGAATCCAGTGGCAGCGGGCACAGATTCGAGATCGATCCACAGATGATCATCTTCGACAAAGACAGTCTCGCCACCTGCGAAGCTACGCTCAGCTGCAAGCAAGGTGAGCTCAAGCTCCTCCCCCTGAGCCAAGAGCGCAGCTGGACTCAGGACAGCAATGAGCAGTAGATAGCTGGCGACCTTCATGGAATCCTCCTCCGTCTGGACAGGCGGGCCTGAGATACTCTGCCCATGACCATGTGTCATCCATCCAAGCAGCTCAAGTGCGAAGGCATGCTTCGCGAGGATCAAGCGACATAGGCAACGCAGATGGCGAGAGCCCCCCGCATCATCCCATGGAGCGAAATGGCCGGCGCCCTGGACTCCATCGACTGCCTGGCTGAGATGGAGCGCGCCTTCTCCCAGTACTCCAACGGCCTGTCGGTCATCCCGCCGGTCGGTGAGTTGGTCTTCCAAGATCCACCTGGAGACGTGCACATCAAGTACGGCTATGTGCGCGGAGACGAGTACTACGTGGTCAAGATCGCCTCCGGCTTCTACCAGAACCCTGATCAGGGTCTGCCATCCGGCGACGGCATGATGCTGCTCTTCAAGCAGAGCAGCGGCGAAGCTCTGGCCATACTCCTGGACGAAGGTCGCTTGACGGACATCCGCACTGCGGCGGCGGGAGCGGTCGCAGCCAAACTCCTGGCTCCGCCCAATCCAGATTGCATCGGCATCCTCGGCGCCGGCACTCAGGCACGATTGCAGCTCGAACACCTGCAGGAGGTCATCGCTTGCAGAGAAGTCTTGGTCTGGGCCCGTCGACCGGAAAAAGCTGCGGCCTATTGCCAAGACATGGCGAAGTCAGGTTTTGCGGTCACCAGCGCAGACAGCCCGGCGGAGATAGCCGCTAAATGCCAGCTGATCGTCTGCTGCACCCCGAGCACAAGAGCACTCCTGCAGGCCGGCAGCCTGCGCCCAGGCACCCATGTCACCGCAATGGGCTCGGACACCGCGAGTAAACAAGAACTGGCCGCGGAACTGCTCGGTAGTGCAGACCTGGTTGTTGCCGACAGCCTTCCGCAGTGTCGCGAACGAGGCGAGATTTCTCACGCCCTCGCAGGCGCGTTCCTGTCTGAAGATCGCATCGTCGAGCTAGGCAAGATCATCGACGGCGAGCACCCGGGTCGCGAAAGCGAAGATCAGATCACCATCGCCGATCTCACCGGAGTGGCGGTGCAGGACCTACGAATCGCAGCAGCCGTGTACGAACGACTGCTGCCCTGAGTCTGCAGACCCTACTGCTTGCCGACCTCGACCTTCACCGGATGACCCGCCGCTCCACTCGGATAGAAGTCAGTGGTCCCAACTTCAGCGGTCGATCGCGCCTCCACGTAGACCCGAACCGAGTTGCCCGCTGCGAAGGCCCGGGTCTCCGCGGTATAGACGCCATCACCGGCAGTCGCATCGCCATTCGTACCATCATCGCGCATGCTGATGACCTCGTAGGGATCGCGACGCTTGTCCTGCACGTAGAGGAGGACTCGATCTATGGGAGCATCTCCGCCGACGGTCGCACGCACCTTCAGGTGCAGCATGCCCTCTTCAGCCTGCGTCTCGCTGAAAGCAATAGCGCTGACCTCTGGCCATGGCCCAGCCAGACTGTCTTCCATGAGCAGGTACTCACGGCGACGGCTGACGATGTCCTGCAGCTCTTCCAGTGCCTCGCTAAAGGCCTCATAGCCGTAGAGACCCTTCTCATCCAAGCGCACATCCTCGTCGATCATGCCGACAAGCTCCGCGAACATGTCGTCAAACCGCTCCTGCTCCAGACCTTCGAGGGCGAGAGAACGCACATGGGCCAAGTAGCGCGCCCGCCAGGCAGGGACGCTGAACAGGCGAGCCAAGGGCCGACCATCTACCTCGGCGAGGGCCAGTGGCGGAGTCTCGAGGGTCGCGGGATTTCCAGGCCCACCGCCCCGACCCGAATGATTGCGAAAGGTCTCGTTGCTGTCATAGGGCAGTGGTTTGAAGCGCCCGGCCAAGTCCTCGTAGAGCACATAGTCGCTGGCCCGGGCGAAGTAGCCGTCCCCATCGACCAGCACCAGATCGACCGCCAGGAACCAGAGAGTGGCATCGATATCGAAGAACTCGGGGAGGATCGCTTCGAGCTCCCCATCCGGAGTTTCATCTAACACTCGCGTGGCCTCCATCAGGCGAATCCAGGCATCCTCGATGCCTTCGCCCTTGGACTTCATCTGGTAAGCATTCTTGTACTCCTCGATGTCGTCACCGAGGTAGAGCAATCCACCCCCGCCGGCTCTGCCCGCCGGGATCTTCCAGCGAAAGCCCTTGCGGGTGCCAAAGGCATCGTCAAGGAAGTCCTTGTTGTACTGCTGCACGTTGGCATACAGACCCCAGCTCTCACCATTGATGACCAGACGAACTGGACTGGCCTTGAGCACCGGGAAAAACTGATTGGCAACCGCTGAATGCAAGGCTTCGCGCAGGTAGCTCGGATCTGCATGGCAGTTGAGCAAGTTGATGGTCTTGTAACCTTGCAGGCGCTGCCCATCGACCAAAGCGTCGATGGAGATGTTCATGGACTTCTTCTTCTTATCGCCCAGGGTGAAGTACGAGGAGTTCCCGCGGAAGCCGACACCAACGCCCTCGTAGGTCTGGCCATCGAGAGTAAGAGTCGCCGGCACCTCCACGTCCGTGCGGTAGAAGTCATCCAGCTCGGCCATCCACTCCGGGTTCTGGAAGTCGATGAAGATGGTCCGCAGCACCGAGTTGTCGTAGAGCTCCTGCTCGGGATAGAAGGCCACTTCATCCTTGGCGATCATGAGCGCTTTGCCCGCGACCGCTTCCTCCGGCTCTCCCTGACCAGCACCGCGCCCGCCTCCGCCGCGACCACCTCGGCCACCACGACCAGGGCCGGTATTCCGCGGATTGGCCTTCAACCACTCCCGTGCGGCGAGCCGCTCTTCCGAATTCAGCCTACCATCCGCATCCCGATCGAACTGCTCGAGGACCTTGCGGGTTCTTTCCTGGGCGCTTCCACCCTGGGCTGGGAGGCCAAGAGAAGTGAGCAAAGAGAGGAGCGTGAGGCTGACCGTGCCCTGAAAGGCATAACTGGAGATGGAGTACTTCATGAGATCCTGGATCTACATTCATTGCGCCCTCACAAGAGGAGGGGCGCTTGGCCAAAGATGTGCAGGCGCTGGCGAACTGCAAAGCGTCGGCGCAAGTGTCCGGATTGGCAAGATCCACTGGCTTGCAGGCGGGTAAAAGGCAAGTATCGCAATACATGCCTGAGACACCACCAGGAGGGAAACCATGGAAGCCCTAGTCATTCTGCTCGCGGAATTCCTGCTCTTGCCGGTGATTGCAGGCCTGACCCTCTGCTTCGAGTTCCTCTTCCTGCTCTTGGAGCTGACCCTCGAATTCTGTCTGGGTTTACGGAGGCGAAAAAGGCAGGCCAAGGAGAGACCTGAGGAGGCCGCCACAGCGACCCAGAAATCACGCATCCTCCCTGTTCTTCGTGTGGTCGCCGGGGCCAGCCTGGCCTTGGTGATCAGCACTGGCCTGATCATCAATACTTTCTACTTCGATGACGTCCTGGGATGGACCTTGGGCAAGGTGCGCCAGCAGAGTGATATCGAAGTGAGCTATGCCGAGGTCGACGGCAATCTATTCACCGGGAGAGTCGAGTTCGCAAACGCGAGAATCTCGAGGACTGGGCACGCGAAGAGCAACTTCGATCTGCAGGCTCAGAACTTGACCTTGGACGCATCTTTGCTGTCGGTTCTCAGCGGGAGGGTGCGAATCGAGCACCTGGAGGTGAATCACCTCAGCGGTGATTTCGAAAGATTCGCCAAGTCGGAACAGCGGCCGCGGCGAGCCTTCACCATCGACAGGCTCGTGGTAACCAAGGCAGAGTTCACCGTTACGGAAAGGGCTGGGCGCAGTCCCCTGACCTTCGACTTGGAGATCGATAACTGGCAGAGTGAGCCTCTGCGCAGCGACTTCGCCGCTTTTGACCTGCTCTTTCGATCGAATGGTCACGGCCGCATTGCTGGTGAGGACTTCGAGATCGAATCGAAGGTTATCCCCGGAGGAAGAGAGACGAAGTGGCGCGTTCAGGCGCTGCCCATAGAGATTCCCGCCGCCTACATGGGTGGCCCCTTCACGTGGCTTACCCAGGGAAACCTGCAGGTGGCTGTTGAAGATAGCTGGCAGCTCAATGAAACGGCCAGCATCCTCTTGGACTGGCAGCTACAGCTGTCCGACTTCGAGGCTGCAGTCCCGGCAGGGACCAATCCTGCCCTCGCTCTCCTAGCAGGCCCGATTGTGAAGCTGCTCAACAAGCACGAGGGGAGCTTGCCCATCGCATTCAGTCTGCAAATAGACGAAGAGCAGTTCCGGGGCGAGGCCTCACCACTGACTCTCGATCTCTGGAAACGCGCTGCCGAAGCGAGCACTCGAAAGCTAGCCGAACTGGCAGGGGTCGACCCCGCAAAGATCCGCGAGCTAGGCCGGAAGAGCCTCGAGCAGTTCAAGGGCTTCCTGGACCGTAGGCGCAAGGGCAAGTAAGACCCTGCGCCAGGATCCAGGACCCCTCATCGAAAGCAGCCGCGAAAAGACAGTCGACCAGCGACGCATCATCTCCCTCTGGTGGCCACTCGCCGGCAGCTGGCTGCTCATGGGGGTGGAATTGCCCATTGTCGCGGCCGGCATCGCACGGCTGCCCAACGAGGACATCAATCTCGCGGCCCTCGGCTCCCTGGTCTACCCACTCTCGCTGGTGATCGAAGCACCGATCATCATGTTGCTGGCAGCTTCAACCGCCCTCTGCAATGACGGCAGCAGCTACCGCAAGCTCCTGCGCTTCACCCATACCGCGGGCGTCACCCTTACCGCGGCGCACATCCTGCTCGCCTTCACCCCTCTCTATGATTGGGTAGCCGTTGAAGTGATGGGAGTGCAGACAGCACTCATCGAGCCTGGTCGCCTTGGCCTGCAGATCATGACCCCCTGGACATGGTCCATCGCATATCGGCGATTCCAGCAGGGAGTCCTCATTCGCCATGAGAAGTCGAAGGTCGTGGTGCGCGGTAGCGTCGTGCGACTCGTCGCCAACGTATCCACTCTGCTAGCTGGCCTCTGGTATGGAGAATTGAGCGGCATCGCGGTGGCGAGCCTGGCGATCGCCGTGAGCGTGGTCGCCGAAGCGATCTACGTCGGCCTGCGAGTTCAGCCGATTCTGCAGGAGCGAGTCTTTTCCGCTCCCGTGCATGCGCCTGCCCTGAACCGACGCCGCTTCCTGCGCTTTTACTTGCCGCTCGCCTGCACGCCCCTGATGACCCTGCTCATTCAGCCCATCGGCGCTGCCGCCATGAACCGCATGCCCGAGCCCCTGTATTCTCTGGCAGCCTGGCCGGTAGTCTACGGTCTGGTGTTCATCACCAGGAGCTTCGGCTTCGCCTTCAACGAAGTGGTCGTGGCTCTTCTCCAGGAGAAGGGTAGTGCCTTGGCCCTGCGTCGCTTCGCACGCGTTCTCGCCATCGCCACCATGAGCATGCTTGGGCTGATTGCCTTCACTCCCCTGGCCAGGCTGTGGTTCGGTGGTTTCAGTGACCTCAGCCCAGAGGTCTTGCCCATCGCCACCGCCGCCGTTGGATTCGCCATTCTCATGCCGGGATATGCAGTTCTGCAGAGCTGGTACCAGGGAGCCTTGGTCAAGTCTGGCAAGACCGGCGGCATCACCGAGGCAGTTGCGATCTACCTGCTGACCTGCTGTCTGCTCCTCTACATCGGATCGAGCTATCTGGAGTACACCGGCATCTACGTGGCCCTCTGCTCCTTCACCTGCGCTGGAGTGCTGCAGACTATCTGGCTCTGGATTCGCAGCCGCGAGTATCTGGCTGAGAAGATCGCGGCAGGCTAGGAAGCCTGGTCGGTCGCCGAGCCGGACTTCTGTCGCCCAAAGACAGTGGCACAGACCAGGTCCCCCATGCAGTTGACCGTGGTGCTGCCCATGTCCACCAGTCGATAGACTCCGGCGACAACACCAGCGATTTCAATGGGCAGGTTGAAGGCCTTGACGAAGGTGAGTGCAACCACGAGACCTCCGCCGGGGATGCCTCCGGATCCTTCGGAGATCAAGAGGCCGGTGATGAGCACAGTGACCTGCTGCGAAAGGGTGAATTCGATACCGGCAGCCTGCGCCGTGAAAAGCAGAATCACCGCAAGCATGATCGCGGTGCCATCCTTGTTGATCTGCGCACCGAGCGGCAGGGTGAAAGAGTAGACCGACTCGTCGAGCTTCAACTTGCGCCCAGCCAGGTCCAAGGAGACCACCAGACTGGCGAGGCTGCTGCAGGTGGCCACAGTGGTGGCATAGAGTGGTGCAGTATTTGCGAGAAAGGCCCGCGGGGAATAGCGAGCCCATGCAAGGAGAACAAACATGTAGACCAGGACCATGAGCGAATGCCCAAGCCAAATGGTCACGACAAAGAGACCGAGAGCTCCGAAGAGCTCGCTGCCGTAGCGACCTGCGGTGGCTGCTGCGAGGGCACCCACCCCATAAGGCGCGATCACCAGTATCAACTCCACGAGCTTGCGAAGCACTGCAGCGCCGAGGCCAAAGAAGCGGGCGATGGGTTCTCTTTGTTCTGATGGCAACAGGAGAGATGCGCAGCCCAGCATGGCGGCGAAGACCACCAACTGAGCGAGCTGACCCTCCGCCATCGCCTGAAAGACATTGGCCGGCACCATCCCGAGAAGCACTTCGCCGATGGCAGGCACATCCCCGAGGGATTGCGAGACTTCACCACGAAGGGTTGCGCTCTCCCCCGGCCGAATTAGATGCGCCAGACTCAGACCGATGACCAGGGCAACCATCGTGCTGACCGTGTAGTAGCCCAGGACCTTGGCACCGAGCAGGCCCACCTTGCGAGCATCCGAGTTGGCGGTGATGCCGGCCAGAAGGTTGAAGAAGACCAGGGGCACCGCAGCCATTAGCAGGAGTCGAAGAAAGAGATCTCCAAGGGGCTGCAAGACTTCGGCCGATTCGCCCATGAACATTCCGGCGATCAGGCCAGCGGCAAGCCAGAGGAGAATCTTCCAGCCCGATGACAGGCGAAGGTATGCCCGAGACAGCGCAAGCAGGCCGCCCGCGGAATTCACTCGCTCGACCTGCTCAAGCTGCCCAGTCCCTTGCCGAGCCTGGCCACAGCTTCACGCATGATGTCCCAACTCTTGACACAGGTAACCCGAATGAAGCCCTCGCCATTGGGACCGAAGGCCCTACCTGGAACCACCGCGACCCGATGCTCGGCGAGAAGCATTCGGGCGACCGACTCACTGTCCATACTCAGCTGGCGAAGATCCACCCAGGCGTAGTATCCCGCCTCGGGAACCCTGCAGCGCACCCCCGGCAGGGCGGCCAAAGCCTGACTGACGAACTTGCAGCGTGCTTCCCAATCCTCCCAGAGTTCGAGCAGGCCGGCTTCGGGCTCCTCGCCGAAGGCGAGAGCTGCTCCCGCCTGAGTAAAGGAACCGGCACAGGTAGTGAGGTGCGCCTGCACCTGCACCATGGCATCGATCACCTCTTCTGGACCATGGGCGAAACCAATCCGCCAGCCCCCCATGGCATGACTCTTGGTCAGACTCATGAGATCGATGCTGCGCTCCGCCATGCCCGGCAGGGTGCCTATGCAAAGATGCTCCCGATCTCCCCAGGTCATTCGTTCGTAGACTTCATCCGCGATTACGTAGAGGTTGTGCTTCCTGGCGACGGCGGCGATCACCTCCAGGTCCTCGCGAGTATGCACAACTCCGGTGGGATTCTGCGGCGAGCACAGGATGATCGCCTTGCTCCGATCGCTGAGAGCTGCCGATAGATCTTCACCTCGCCAGCGGAAGTCCTGCTCCACCGGAAGAGCCACCGGCTTCGGGATGCCGCCGAGATAGCGAATCGTCGGCGCATAGCTCACGAAGGCCGGATCCTCGATGATTACTTCGTCACCCGGATCCAGAATTGCCATGAGCGCCAGCAGCAGACCGTTCTTGCAGCCGAGGGTTGCGACGATGTTCTTGTCCGGATCCGCTTCGATGCCATTTTCGCGAGCAAGCTTGGCTGCTGCCATGCGGCGGTACTCGGCGGTCCCTCGCGCCGGTGTTTGGTGAGTATGCCCAGCGCGCATGGCTTCGATCGCCTTATCGATGATCGCATCTGGACAGGGCTCAGTGGCACGACCGGCGGTCAGATCGACGATGTCTTCGCCCCGCGCCCGCAGCTGCGTAGCCATGTCAGCGAGAGCAACCGTTGCTGAGGCAGGGATCTCGGAGGCACGCCGTGACAGGCCTGGACTGGTCATCGTGGAAGACTCTCTCGCTCTAGGACAAATAGAACTCAGTCATGCTTCGATATCGGGCCATTGCACCAAGAATGCCTGACGGATGCGAAGGCACAGTCCGAGCAAGTGTCACAAGGATCGGGACCGAGCTAAAAAATCCTATATCCTCCTGCTCCGACATTTCTTGGGAACACGAGGATCCTGGCCCATGTTCGAACTCAGCGAAGCAGACTTCCGTGAAGTGCACGCACGCATTGCCCCCGACATTCATCGCACGCCAATTCTGACTTCGAGGCTGCTCAGCGAACGCTGCGGATTCGAAGTTCGCCTGAAAGCCGAACTCTTCCAGAGAACCGGGTCGTACAAGATCCGCGGCCCACTCAATCGCTTTGGCCTTCTCAGCGAGGAGGAGAAGAGCCGCGGCGTGATCTGCTCTTCCGCTGGCAACCATGCCCAGGGGGTCGCGCTTGCGGCGGCGATTCATGATATCCCTGCCGTGGTGTGCATGGCGGAGAACGCCACCGTATCCAAGATCGAAGCCACCAAGGCCTATGGAGCTGAGGTGGTCCTCCACGGCAGCATCTGGGATGAAGCGAACGAGAAGGCCAAGCAATTGGTCGTTGAGCGTGGCCTCACCTACATCCACCCCTTCGACCATCCGGACCTGGTGGCTGGGCAGGGAACCCTAGGCCTCGAGTTAGCCGAGGACTGGCCAGAGCTCGACGCAGTGATCGTCCCCATTGGCGGCGGTGGGCTGATCTCAGGGGTATCCATGGCAGTTAAAGCCATGAATCCGAAGATCAAAGTCATCGGCGTCGAGTCCTCGGGCGCTCCGGCCATGCAGCGGAGCATCGCGGCCGGTGAGCTAATCACTCTGGACGAAGTCAACTGCATCATCGATGGGTTGACGGTAAAGACATGCGGCAGCTTGAACTTCTCCATCGTCCAGCGCTTCGTCGACGAGATCGTAACCCTTCCCGATCAGCAGATCTTCGCGGCACTGCTCTGGATCATGTCCCACTGTAAGGTCGTTCCCGAGGGAGCAGCGGCTGCTCCGGTCGCCGCCTTGCTGGAAGGGAAGATCGATCTCCCTGCCGGGTCACGGGTGGCTTGCGTGCTCAGCGGAGGCAACCTGGATCTGGTGCAGCTCCAAGGTCTGGATTGGAACTAGCCGTACATGCAACCAGCCCCGAAGGGCTGGTGCACTCCAGAGTGACAATGCCACCCCAGACTCTAGACGCTCTGCTTAGCCGCCTTCGGCCGCGCGTGCGTCGTCAGCATCCTGCAGCGCCTTGATGCGCTCCGGTGCTGGTGGATCGATCGGGTTGTCGCCACCCCAGAACTCGATTGAGTTCCAGATGATGAGGTCCGAGAAGGTCACGATTCTGTTGATCCAGAACACGCTGAAGACGAGGAACACGCCCTCTCCCAGCCAACGGTTCTCGATTTCACGGTTCCAGGTGTGAACCCTGGAACTGGCATTCATTGGACCAAGGCAACTGGTGCTCGTGAAGAGCAGCAGCATCAGGCCACAAACAAGGCCGGCGATTGTTTTCTTCTTCATGGTTTGCTCCTCCGATCAAATTTGGACTTGAACGTCCGTTTCTGGCCTGCTGATCGGGTTGTTGCCCGACCACCATTGGATGGAGTTGAAGATGATGACGTCACCAACACCGAAGATGGCATAGACCGGCAAGAGGAAGATGAAGGCAATTTCGTTGCCCCACTTTCCGTCGATCTCGTTGTTCCACTTGAAAAGATGGCCTGTGGCGTGATTTGGGCCGAGGCAACTTGTGCAGAAGAGGAGGGCGATGACGGCCAATCCGTGCCAGCCCTTGACTCGATTTTGCTTCATTCTGGTACTCCCAGTGATAAAGGTCGATTGCTTGGAGGTTCTGGCAAGGCTTGCATGAACGACGCCTGATGCCCACCTGTTGACGCGATAAGTCTAGGTCGGACCTAGGCTAATTCAAGGATTCTGGAAGCGCAGAAGGCATCTGAAAGGGCAAATGATAGATTTTGATCCCAACTTCCGGCAGCAGGTCTACATGCTCTCAGCCAACCTCAGGATCCCCGCACTATTTCTGGTTGCATCGCTCGGGATGGTGTGCTTGTCGAAAGGACAAGATCGAGAAGAGAGCCCGAGACCCAAGATCGGCGTCGTGTTGAGCGGCGGGGGCGCTCGCGGTATGGCGCATGTAGGGGTCCTCAAGGTCCTCGAAGAGCTGCGTATTCCCGTCGACTACATCTCCGGCAACAGCTTTGGATCTTTGGTTGCAGGCACCTATGCCTACGGTTATTCGCCGCAGGAGCAGGACCAAATCCTCACGACCATCGACTGGGGGGTCGTGATGAATGACGGATTTCGGCGCACTGACCTGGTCTTCCGCCGCAAGCAGGACGACCTGAATTTCCTGATGAAGATCGCCCTCGGTTTTCGCGACTGGGACTTTCGCTTCCCCAAGGGACTCCTCTACGGCCAGCGCTCGAGCAACATTCTTCGCTTTCTCACGCCTAGATCTCACAAGATCACCCACTTCGATAACCTGAATATCCCCTTCCGGGCTGTGGCCACAGAAATTGGTACCGGCAAGGAAATCGTCCTCGAATCGGGCAGCCTGCCGGTGGCCATGTCCGCGAGCATGTCGATCCCGGGAGTCTTCGCTCCGGTAAACATCGACGGGCGCGATCTGGTCGACGGCATGGTGGTCAATAACATCCCCATCGATCTGGTGCGCAATATGGGTGCCGAGGTCGTGATCGCCATCGACATCGGCACCCCCTTGATGAAGCCGGAGGAAATCCAGGGACTCCTACAGGTCACTGGCCAAATGGTCAGCATCTTGATGCAGAAGAACGTGGACGACCAGCTGGCAACACTCACCGACAGGGACACACTCATCGTCCCAGAGCTGGGTGACATCACCTCGACCAGTTTTGGCCGCGGACGGGAAGCCATCGATATCGGCTACCGGGCTGCATCGGCGATGCGCAAGGTACTCAGTAGGTACTCGGTATCGGAAGAGGAGTATCGGGAGTTCCTGCGCGGGCAGCGTCGCAAGCCCGAAGTCTATCCAGTTATCGACCGCCTGAAGATCGTCAACAACTCCCGCCTGGCCGAGGGAGTCATCACCTCGATGATGGACACCAAGGAGGGCGAAATCTTCGACCCGGACATGTTGGCTGAGGACATCAAGCGAGTACACGGCCGCGATGACTTCGAGATGGTCACCTTCGAATTGGAGGAAATCGACGGCGAGACTGAACTGCGACTCATCGCCGACGAGAAGGACTGGGGTCCGAACTACCTGAAGTTCGGCCTCAACATCGAGGACGACTTCGATGGGGAGACCGCCTACAACCTGGCGGTCCAGTACACCATGCGGAACATGAACGAGCTGGGTGGTGAGTGGCGACACCAGGCACAGATCGGCAGCAACCGCCTCTTCTTCACCGAGTTCTACCAGCCACTGGATGATGCGCAGCGCTTCTTCGTTGCGCCCAGAATCGAGTGGCAAGAAGACGACGTAGACATCTATTCGCGCGGCACCAAGACCGACAATTTCGATGTCGAGTTCGGCACCCTCGCCTTCGACGTCGGCACCAATATCTCCAATTGGGCGGAACTTCGTTTCGGTATTCGCCGGATCGACGGCCACGTGGATGTGAAACTGAGCAGCACGGGCCTCACCGACTTCGACTTCGATGACGGACTGATCGGCGCAAGCTTGCAGATCGACACCCTGGATAATCCCAATTTCCCGACCGCGGGTAACTTCGGCTTCGCAACCTGGGGCATGGCCCTGGATTCCCTGGGCGCTGATACGGAGTACCAGCGTGTCGACGTCCGCTTCTCCCAGGCATTCACCTTTCGTGAGCTAAACACGATTCTCGTTAGCGCTCAGTTCGGAACTGTGACCGAAAAGCAGCTACCCGTCTACCGCCTGCATCGCCGCGGCGGCTTCCTGGACCTCTCCGGCCTCAGCGAGAGAGAGCTTGCTGGTCAGCACACGGTTTCGGCTCGCCTCCTCTTCTACCGGCGAATCGCCGGCGTACCCTTCCAAACCTTCGGCATGCCCATCTACCTGGGAGGCTCCTTCGAAACCGGCCAGGTCTATCAGGATCGAGACGACATCCTCAACGACTTGATCTATGCCGGGAGCGTCTTCTTGGGGATCGACTCCCCCATCGGCCCGGTCTACCTGGCCTACGGCATGGCGGAAGGTGGCAACGACACGGGCTATCTCTTCGTGGGAAGAAGCTTCTGAGATGAGTCAGGGAGTACTCGCGCTCCTCTCCCTCCTGCCGATTCTCTCCGTAGCTTTGTTTCTCGTCCTGCTCCGCTGGCCGGCAAGGCGGGCCATGCCGCTCGCCTACGGGGTTGTGGTTGCCCTGGCCCTGCTCACCTGGCAGCTCTCCTTCTGGCAGGTTGCAGCCGCCAGCCTCAACGGCCTGGTCGTCGCCGCCACACTACTCTTCATCGTCTTCGGCGCAATCCTCCTACTCAACACACTGCAGGAGAGCGGTGGACTGCGGTCCATTCGCAGAGGCTTCACCGACATCACTCCAGACCGACGGGTACAGGTGATCATCATCGCCTGGCTATTCGGCAGCTTCATCGAAGGTTCTGCGGGCTTCGGCACCCCGGCGGCCGTAGCTGTCCCACTTCTGGTGGGCCTGGGCTTTCCAGCCATGGCTGCCGTCGTCGCTGGCATGATCATCCAAAGCACGCCAGTTTCCTTCGGAGCTGTGGGCACCCCGATCCTGGTGGGAGTCAACAGCGGCCTCGCCGGCGATGCAGAGATCCTGGCCTACGCTCAGGCACAGGGCTACGAGTGGATGGACTTCCTGAGCATGATCGCTGCCAAGGTCGCGCTCCTGCATGCCCTGGCCGGAACCCTCGTGCCGCTGCTGGTAGTCGCCTTCATGACGCGATTCTTCGGCGCTTCGCGCTCCTTCCGCGAGGGGCTCCGCATCTGGAAGTTCGCCATCTTTGCGGCCTTGGCCATGACCCTGCCCTATCTGCTGGTAGCCGTCACCCTCGGCCCTGAGTTCCCATCGCTTATCGGCGGCATGGTCGGTCTGTCCATCGTGGTCAGCGCTGCCAAGCGCGGCTTTCTGATGCCTGCCAGGGACGAGTGCTGGGACTTTGAAGCCAAAGAACGCTGGGATCCGGAGTGGATCGGCAACATCGAAGTTGGCGATTCACCTTCCGATAGACCATCCATGGGTCTGCTGCGAGCCTGGACCCCCTACGCCTTGGTAGCCGGCATGCTCGTTCTTACGCGCGTGGACTTCTTGCCCTTCTTGAGCTGGGTCAAGGCCTGGACCATGGAGGCCACTGGGGTCTTTGGCACGGACATCAAGATCAGCGTCCAGCCCCTCTACTCACCAGCCGCCATCTTCATCCTGGTCTCGGTCCTGACCTGTTTTCTGCACCGCATGAGCAGGCAGTCTTACTTACGTGCATGGGGAAAGTCCGGGCGGGCCTTGGTCGCTGCATCCACGGCGCTGGTCTTCACCGTGCCCATGGTGCAAGTCTTTATCAATTCCCAGGGGGGCGCCGCGGGCTACGAGAAGATGCCCATCGTCTTAGCTGATGGGGTCGCCTCCATGGCGCAATCGAGCTGGCCGCTCTTTGCGCCACTCATCGGTGGGCTCGGTGCCTTCGTCGCCGGCAGCAACACGGTGAGCAACATGATGTTTTCGGCCTTCCAGTTCGGCGTAGGCGAGCGCATCGCCGTGGATCCGACTTGGATCGTTGCCCTGCAGGCTGTAGGCGGGGCCGCGGGCAACATCATCTGCGTGCACAACGTCGTCGCGGCTTCCGCAGTCGTCGGCCTGGTCGGGCGCGAGGGCGCGGTCATCCGCAAGACGGCGCTGGTCTTCCTGTACTACGCCTTCTTTCCCGGCGCAATCGGCTACTCAATCGTCTGGTATGCGGAGAAAGGGGTTTTCAATCTTGGCTCCTGTCTGGCTGCTGCCATTCTTCTGTTCATCATCCTGACGATCAGAAGGGCCTGCAAATGAGCAAAGTCGAGTCGACCGAGCAGCTGGCCAGGACTTCCAACATGATGACTGCCATGCCTCGATTCTCATCCCTCTGCAGCCTCATCATCGCCGGCACTCTGCTCGCCTGCTCGAGCGAACCACAATCGAAGGGCAGGGAGGAATGGATCCAGCTCTTCAACGGCAAAGACCTCAGCGGCTGGCAAGCCAAGTTCAGTGGCCACGAACTCGGCGACAACTACGCGAACACCTTTCGTGTAGAAGATGGGGTTCTAAAGGTCAGCTATGAAGGCTATCCCGTCTTCGATAGCAAATTCGGTCATCTCTTCTACGACCAGCCCTTCTCCCACTACCGACTCCGCGCCGAGTATCGCTTCGTCGGTGAGCAGGTCATCGGCGGTCCCAGCTGGGCCTTTCGCAACAACGGTCTCATGCTGCACTGCCAGTCACCGGACAGCATGGCGAAGGATCAGGATTTTCCAGCCTCTATCGAACTGCAACTCCTCGGTGGTCGCGAAACTGGCGAGCGGCATACGGCCAACGTATGCACTCCTGGCACCCATATCGTGATGGACGGAGCCCTCCTCACTCGCCACTGCGTGGACTCGACATCCAAGACCTATCGCGGCGACCAATGGGTAACGGTAGAGGTCGAGGTCAGAGGCAGCGAAGTCATACGCCACATCATGGAAGGTGAGGTCGTACTCGAGTACTCGCAGCCGCAGATCGACCGGGAGAGCACAGAAGCTCAGAGCCTCGACCCGGATGCTCCCCTGCTCCTCGAAGGCGGCTATATCAGTATTCAAGCGGAGAGTCACCCCACTGAGTTCCGACGCATCGAACTGCTCCCACTCGAGAAGTAGAACCAAAGACCATGCTCAAGCACGCCCCAAGCCTTCTCTTCATCCTCCTCCTTAGCAGCGCCTGCAAGACAGGTGAGCGCGTCTACTACCCGGTGATCCCGACCCGCGCAGCAGATCAGGATCGGGTCTATCCGTACAGCGCGGCGGTGCGCATCGGCGATGCAGTCTTTCTCTCCGGGGACATCGGCATCGATCCGTCGACCGGCCTACCACCGCCCAATCCGGTCGACGAAGCCAGACAGCTTCTCGACCAGTACGAAGCGACCCTCGCCCGCATCGACATGAGCATGGATGACCTGATCCAAGTTCAGGTGTACTGCTCCGATCTCAGCCAATACGACAGCTTCAATAAAGAGTACCTGAGCCGCTTCAAGGGCGAGGACCGGCCGGCCCGCGCCTTCATCGGCACGGGCCCCTTGCTCTTCAACGCATGCTTCGAGATGGTCGGCGTTGCCGTGCAGCGCTGAACTAACGTCCCGGATCGGGGAGCAGAAGAATCTCCTGAGCCTGCTCCTCGCCATCGACTCGCAGGACCACGGTGTAGGCACCGAGCTCAGCCTGAGGTCCCTGCCGTCGACCGCGGCCACCGCGACGACCTCGACCCCCACGCTGCCCAGCGCCGCGGCCAGCTCGCTGACCTCCCCGGCCACCTTCAGGGGCAGCCGCGGGATTGGTGCGCGTATCCCAGAGCACGCGATGCAGACCGGCCTTGTTGCCATCGCTGAGCTGGATGTCGCGGACCTTCTCCCCTGCCTCGTCAAGAATCTCCATCTCCACCTTTCCGGCGTCCCCGGCCAGGGAATAGTAGATGACCGCTGCCGCCGGAGGATTCTGGCCAACGAAGCCGTGCATGCCATTCTGCCCCAGAGAAAGCCCTGGGCGCAGGCGCTGGTATGGAGCTGGTGCATAGAGACTGGCAGCTTGACTGATGCGCTCAGCATTCATCTGCCGCAGCGCACTCACATCAAGGATCCAGAAACTGCGGCCGTGGGTTCCCGCCACGATCTCCCCCGCGGTCGGATGCACGGCGATCTCATGGGTCGACACGGTGGGCAAGTTGTTGTTAATCCGAGTCCAGCTAGTCCCGCGATCCAAGGAAGCGAAGACGCCGAATTCATGTCCTACATAGAGGAGATCCTCGTTCTCCACGTCCTCCCGCATGGTCCGCGTCGAACCCCAGGGAAGATTGGCAGTGATACTCGTCCAGGTCTCGCCAGAATCTTCGCTAACGAAGACATAGGGATCGTCATCGTCGCTGCGATGCGCATCGAACGCTGCGTAGACGCGCCCCGCCTTGAATCGAGAAGTCTCGATACTCGCCACCCAACGTGGTCCGGGCATACCTTCCAGCTTGCCACTGATCTCCTCCCAGTTCTCGCCGGCATCCCGGCTAACCCATAGCGCACCGTCCTCACAGCCCACATAGAGGAGTTTTGCATCGAAGCGATCTTCACCGATCGCCGTCGCCGCACCTCGCTCGGTAAAGGTCAACTCGGGAGAGATCGCCTCGAGATCGTCGCCCAGGTTCTCCGAGCGGTAGAGCATGTTCCCTGCGCAGTAGAAGACCTTTGAGTCGTGATGCGAAAGCAACATGGGAGTCTTCCAGTTGAAGCGCGGCCTCGGGCCATCACCTGCTGCCGGTCGAATGCGCGTGCTCTCGCCGGTCTTCAGATGGCGTCGCGACATGTTGCCGTTCTGCGATTCGTAGAAGACCAGGTCCGGATCATCCGGATGGCTGAAGACCACGAAGCCATCGCCACCACCGATCCTCGCCCAATCGCCATTGACCGGCCCACGCCCGCGACTGCGGTTGGGCCCCGCCCAAGTGCCGTTGTCCTGCAAGCCGCCATAGACCCAATAGATCGGGCGCTCGTCCACGGCCACGTGATAGAAGGTGCCGAGAGCGTTCTTATTCAGATGCTCCCAGGTCTGAGCCCGGTCCATGGTCTCGTAGACACCACCGTCATTCCCCAGGAGCAAGTGCTCCGGATTGCCGCGGTCGATCCATAGGGCGTGACTGTCCGAGTGCACGCCACCGCCGGTGAAGGATTGGAATGAATGCCCACCATCTTCGGATACCTGCGAGCGCACGTTCAAGAAGTACACGCGCTGTGGATCGACCGGATCCGCGTAGATCTTGCCGTAGAAGTAGTAGTCCCATGAGGCGCCGAGCTGGTTGTTGACCAGATCCCAGCTATCGCCGCCATCCTCCGAGCGGTAGAGGCCAACCTTGCTGTCGCCCTGCACGCCCTCTCGCGGACCCTGCCCGCCACCGCGGTTACCACCGCCGCCTCTGCCTGCAGTCTGACCAAGACGAGTCTGCCCAATGATGGCGTAGACCACGTCCGGGTTGCTGTAGCAGTAGGAGAGCCCGGATCGAGTCAGATTGTCCGGCAGGCCATCGGTGATGCGCTTGAAGTTCTTGCCGCCATCGGTGGTCTTCCAGATCCCTGCACCCGGACCTGCGTCCATGGGGAGCCGCCCGCCATCGTAAGCATCGCGCATACGCTGGTAGCTGACGACGAGCAGAGTATCCGGCTCCCTGGGATGCATCTTCAAATCGATGACTCCGGTCTGATCATCGATCTCCAGGATCTTCTCCCAGCTGTCACCACCGTCGACCGTCTTATAGAGGCCGCGCTCTTCGTTGGGCCCATAGAGCCGACCCTGTGCCCCCACGTACACGATGTCGGGGTTTCGGGGATGGATGGCGATGCGCCCGATCATGAAGGACTTACGCAGTCCCTTGTGCTCCCAGGTCTCGCCCCCATCCACTGACTTGTAGACGCCGTCACCGTAGGAGAGCGAACGGATGGGATTCTGTTCACCGGTTCCGACCCAGACGATGTCCGGGTTGGAAGGCGCGTGACAGACATCGCCAATGGCATAGCTGCCTTCCTGCGTAAACTGGTGCTCGAAGGAGATCCCGCCGTTGGTGGTCTTGAGCAGCCCCCCGGCACCGGTCCCCACCCAGTAGGTTCGCGGTTCGTCCTCGATCACCGAGAAGGCGACGATGCGCCCACTCATGGCTGCCGGACCGATGGATCGCCATTGCAGAGCGGAGACCCATTCGGCGGGCAGGCTGGAGCCGGCCGCCTGTCCCGACTGCGCTGGCAGCAGTCCAGTGATGGAGAGGGCTAGAAGGGAGGCGAGAAGGGGGGTTCGCATGATTGTCTCCGGTAGAAACGGGTGGCTAGCGGAGAGCTTAGCTAGCGAACTCGAGCCTGACTCCCTCGAGAAGGTAACAAAGGCGAGATCTCGCCGGCAATTGTGCCAGCTCTGGCTCAGTCTTAGCGAGCTTCCCCCGGCAAGCCTGCCCAGGGATGCAGAAGCCGGCGCGCAGTGCTCTGTGCAGCATCTGCCCCCAAAAGGATTTCGATGGCGCAGAGCCCCGCATCGATTCCTGCCGTGCCCTCGGCCGCGGTAATCAATCGACCTGAGCGAACAAAGCGCTCGCCCTCAACCACCTCGCAGCCTGGCGCCCATTCGCGCAAGTTCTCATACATGCCCATGTTCGTTGTCGCCCGCTCCCCGTCCAACAAACCAGCGAGACCGGCGATCATGGTCCCATTGCAGGTCACTATGACCAGCTCACACTGGGGGGCGGTCTTCTTGACCCAGGCCATGAGCTCGACGTTGGGTACAGCCCGATCCCGGGCATGCCCACCGGGAATGATCAGGACGTCCGGAACCGGGCAATTCGAAAACGCATAGTCGGGCTGCAGCTTCACTCCCTGAGTCTGTACCGGCTCCAGGTCCTGGGCAATGTAGTAGGGCTCCAAGCGCATCTTCCGGTTTGGCGCCGTCAACAGAGTCTGCAAAGGATTGGCGAAGTCACCGATCAGTGCGTTCCTGTAAACCAACACACCGATCTGGATCACATTGTCCGCGTCGCTTTCGATCTTCAGCTTGCAGAGATTTTGCATCTCCAGCCAACGTGGGTCCGCGTGCAGGGGGCGTAGATCCCTGTCCGCAAGGATGCTCGAGAGTCGCTGGTAACCGCCCTCGATAGCTGCAAGGAGATGGGCAAAGGCTTCATCCACCTCGCCGAGCTGTGCACAGGCGGTAGCAGCGTTGTAGTGGGCATAGAGTCCCAGGCTCGGATGGGAAGTCGCCTTCAGATTCGCCACCAGCGCCTCGCTGTACTCGCCGAGCATGTGGAGGCAATAGCCCAGGCGATACCAGGCTTCGCCATCTTCTTCATCCGCTTCGATGGCCTGCCAATAGAGTTCGCTCGCCTCCTGCCAGTCCCGGTTCTCGGCAGCGATCCGCGCTCGCTCGATCAAGTCCTGCCGATCCTGAGCAAGAAGGGACAGGGGCGGCATGCAGATGAGCAGGGCGATGAAAGGGAGGAGCCTTCGCATGGAGAGCCCTTCGACGGCAACTTCCGAGTCTGCCGGGTTTTCTCGTGAGCAGAGAGCTCGAGACTCGAGGCAGAGTTGAGACCAGTCGGAAAAATACTGCAGCCTGATTCCTAGCCAGCAGAGGCAACGGACCATTGCCTGAAACAACTGCGCGGACAGTGCATTGCAGCCAGAACCTTTCAGACAGGGATTTCGCCCCAGCATCACCCCATGAAGCCACTCAGCTGCATTCTCCTCCTCTTTGTCAGCGCCAGCGCATGCACGAACTTCAGGCCGGCACCACTCGCAGACGCCGAGCTCCTCCTTCCCCCGCAGGAGCAGGCGAGCAGCGCCCCTGTTCCCAGTTCCAACTGGAGCAAGCGCGTCATCAGCCCGGTGAGTTCGCCAACAACCTTCGAGTCGCCGGTGATTCAAAGTGAACTCCGGCCCTTCTTCCTGACTCAGGAGCTGCCAGGGACTTCGATCTTCAAGGGTGGTAACTTCCAGTTGTATGCGATGCAGGCCCGCTTCGCCCTCACCGAGAAGCTCGCCTTCATTGCGACGAAGGATGGCTACATCAATTACCACCCGGATGTGAACCCGATTTCGGGGCATGACGAATCCGGTTGGGCCGACCTCGCAGCCGGTCTGAAGTATGCGATCTTCGAGGACGATGACCTCGGCCTATTGATTACGCCGGGACTGATCTATGAGATCGACTCCGGTAGTCACGAAGTCTGGCAGGGCAATGGCGATGGCCTTCTCCGTCCCTTTGTCAGCGCAGCCTTGGACCTGGATGAACTCAATCTCCTGGGCAGCTTCGGCTTCAATCAACCGATGAACAGCGCGGCGGAGAGCACTTCCATCGACTACCACTTGCACGTGGACTACCAGGTGACTGACATGATCTTCCCCCTGGTCGAGTTCAACGGCATCTACTATGTGGAAGACGGCAAGGCGCTACCCTTCAACTTCGAAGGCGGTGACCTGATCAACTTGGGATCGGCGAACGTCAAAGGCAACTCGGTCTACACCGCCGCCATCGGCACGCGCCTGGTTCTCAGCGACAGCTTGCAGGCCGGTGCGGTGTACGAGTTCCCTATCGGTAGCAGGAAGGACCTCTTCCAGAATCGCATCACCGTCGACTTCATCTGGACCTTCTGATCGACCTGAGGGCTATTCCAGGGGCTCTCGCCCCTGGATGGGCAACCCATCACATGGCGAGTTCGCCCTGCCGGAGCCCACTGGGAGACCAAAGGCGGTAACGAGCGCGCATTGAGTCTGCGTCATCACGCACTCGAGCCAGTATTCTTTTGGCAGTGAGTAACGATGCGCCGGACAGCCAGCAGCCAGAAACCGGTCCGCGGATCCTGTTCTTGAGTGGCGGAACGGCTCTGCGCCGCCTCTGTCGACGACTCAAGCTCCGCACTCACAATTCCGCCCACCTGATCACGCCCTTCGATTCCGGAGGGAGTTCGGCAAAGCTCCGAGAAGCCTTTGGCATGCTCTCGCTAGGCGACCTCCGCAACCGCCTCATGGCTCTCGCTGACGAGACTGCCCGGGGCAATCCGGCGATCTACAAGCTCTTTTCCTACCGCCTGCCTCAGGACCTGGGGCGAGAGGGACTGCAGGCCTCTCTCGAGCAATTGATCGCTGGGGACCACAGTTTGATCGTCAAGGTAGACAAGCCAGTGCGGCGCTTGATCTGCACTCAACTCAAATCCTTCGCGGAGAACATGCCAGGCGACTTCGACCTTCGCGGTGCGAGTATTGGCAATCTCATCCTCGCCGGCAGCTACTTGCACAGCGATCGTAACATCGACTCGGTCATCGACCTCTATTCGCGCTTGGCCGAAGTCCGCGGGCAAGTGCGCAGCATTTGCGACGCGGACTTGCAGCTCGCGGCCGAGCTAAGGGACGGAACCCTGCTCATCGGACAACATCGGCTGACGGGCAAGACCCAGCCGCCAATTCAAAATCCCATTGCCAGGCTCTATCTCACCAGTTCTGGCCATGATTCCGAGCCTGTCACCATCCCTGCATCCTCAACATGCTTGGACCTGATAGCGGACGCAGACCTGATCTGCTTTCCCATGGGCAGCTTCTATTCGAGCGTGATCGCCAATCTGCTACCTCTGGGCGTTGGGCAAGCCATCGCTGCGGCGGATTGCCCAAAGCTGTTCATCCCCAACACGGGTCTCGATCCAGAAATGCTCGGGCTCTCGCCTCTCGCCGCAGTCGAATCTCTGATTCGCTATGTCCGCGCGGACGCGGGCGCCGAGACTGCAGTGGACCGCATCCTCAACAGAGTCATCCTTTGCGAGGCGGGTGATTACCCCATGGCCCCGGATATCCAGGGGATTGAAGACCTCGGGCTCGAGGTAATTCGACTCGACCTGAAGGGCTCGCGACCCGGTCCCGAGTTGGACGGAGAGAAGCTGGCAGAGGCCTTGATAAACCTCACCTAGTCGATTTGGTCCCCAATTTCGGCCTTGCAATTATATTCGTATAGACGCATATAGTTCTAGCAGCTCGAGTCTTTGCCCTTGGGATTCATGGCCAATAGCGACGTGATCAGTGAGATGTTCAAGGCCTTCGCGGACACCACGCGCCTGCGCATCCTGCACCTTCTGACCCACAATGAGATGTGTGTCGCCGACTTGGTTCAGATCTTGAAGGTGCCGCAGCCAACGGCCTCTCGCCATCTGGCCTACCTGCGGCGGAGCGGCCTCGTGGAAGATCGGAAGGAGGGTCTTTGGGTGCACTACTCATTGGCTGATTCTCGCAACCGCTTTCACGAACGCCTCCTCGAATGCCTGCGCTGCTGTTTTGATGAAGTCCCGGAGCTGGTCGCTGATGCGCGGCGCGCCAAAAAGCTCGCGGCCAAAGGTGGCTGCTGTCCGATGCCAGCAGCTGCTCAACTTGCAAGCGGAGGCGGAAGGCGAGCATGACTGCCGCAAACCCCAAGCGCCTCGCATTCCTCGACCGCTTTCTCACGGTCTGGATTTTCCTGGCCATGGCCCTTGGCATCATCACCGGCTACTCGGTGACTGGAGTCGACGAGTTCATCCAGAGCTTCAGCGTCGGAACCACCAACATACCCATCGCCATCGGGCTCATCTTGATGATGTACCCGCCCCTGGCCAAGGTGCGTTATGAGGAGCTCGGCGACGTCTTTCGCAATTGGCGCATCCTCACTCTCTCCCTGGTACAGAACTGGCTGCTAGGGCCCATTCTCATGTTCGCGCTCGCCCTCGCCTTCTTGGCGGACCAACCCGAGTACATGGTCGGTTTGATTCTGATCGGCCTGGCGCGCTGCATCGCCATGGTCATCGTGTGGAACGACCTTGCCGATGGCGACCGCGAGTACGCTGCAGGTCTGGTGGCTTTTAACAGCATCTTCCAGGTGCTCTTCTTCAGCTTCTATGCCTGGTTCTTCATTACCGTCCTGCCACCGCTCTTTGGCTACGCGGGCAGCACGGTCGCGGTGAGCATGGGCCAGATCGCCGAGTCTGTATTCATATACCTGGGGATCCCCTTTCTGGCCGGCATGCTGACCCGCATCTTCCTGGTCAAGTCCAAGGGCAAGACTTGGTACGAGGAGGTCTTCATCCCCAAAATCAGCCCACTGACTTTGATGGCGCTGCTGTTCACCATCCTGGTGATGTTCAGCTTGAAAGGCGAAATGATCGTCAGCATCCCCATGGATGTCCTGCGCATCGCGATCCCGCTGAGCATCTACTTCGTGGTCATGTTCCTGGTCAGTTTCTGGATGGGGCGGCGCATCGGCGCCGGCTACTCGAAGACGGCGACGCTCTCCTTCACCGCTGCCAGCAACAATTTCGAACTGGCCATCGCCGTCGCCATCGCAGTCTTCGGCATCGATTCTGGCGTGGCCTTCGCAGCGGTTATCGGGCCGCTGGTGGAAGTGCCAATCTTGATCGCATTGGTGCGAGTCGCCCTGAGATTCCGCGAGCGATTCTTCCAGCCGAGCTTGAACCCGAGCCCGGGCGCCTAGCCCCCTGCTGAGGCCAGACGAGCTTCGATTTCCTTGCCCTCACGCCGCGCCTGGGCCCAACTCAGGTCCAGGTCTCTGATGCTGCCACTCTCAGTTGCCGACTCGAGCTCTGCGAGCATCTCCATGAGCACTCGACGCTGCAGCTGCTTGTGAAAGGGCACGCCGAAGTGATGCCCCATCATGAATGGTAAGAAGACCGCGCGCGGCGGTTTGGCATGCTCGGTCACATCACGAGCAACACTCGGGCTAACGCTGGGAATCCCCATTCTCTCGGTCTCGCGCTGCACGAGCGCGATGGTCTGGTGGCAAATCGGTCAAGCCGGAGCTGCCAGGGCTATGTCTACCTGGTCTTCCACCAAAGCTTCTGCCACGTCCCTGGCAAGAGTTCGCTCAACCCGCTCCGGATCCATGTTGTAACCGATGAAGGTATAGAAGGACTTATTGAGAGCACCGATGACGCCTTCGTCGCGAAGCTCTCGCAATCTCTCGATGGGAAAGATCACATTGAGATCTCGTTCCGCGCCAAAGGTCGGGTACTTGAGCTGATGAATCTCCAAGTCCTCGACCGGAGATTCACTGGGCACTCGACGGAAGGTGAAGTCCCCCACTGGATGGGCGGTATCGAAACGCAGACTTCCTTTTGGCTGCACACCCGAGGTACTGAGGAAGGCCACCCTGCATTCGGACAAGGGTTTCTTCAGTGCTGCGAGAGGAACCAGGTCCTCCTTGGTGATCATCGAACCGGGATAGCGATCGTTGACGACCTGCCAAAGTCCAGGGCGCAGCTGTTTGCTCGGGGAAGAATCAGAAGGGGCCATCGTGGATCCATTCACCGCTGTGGCGGACAAGGTAAAGGTGCAAGTAGAAGAACAGGTGACAGAGGGTGGCGTGGTCGCGCTCGGCGAGAGTCGACTCGATGAACCCTCGGTCGGTTTCCGGAAGCTCGAGCAGGGGCTTGAGCGCTTCCACCCAGGCCTTGTCGATCTCCTTGCTGCCGGCGGCATCATCGCCATCGCCTAGATGTAGTCGCACATAGCGGATCAGCGTCTCGCGATCGTCTTCCGCGACTGCCTTCTTTAGATAGGGAAGGGACATGAACGGCCAATCCTCCCAGTTCGACTGTCCAGCAGCGAGCATTGGATTCGAATTGAGAGGCAGCAGCAGAGAGACAAGGTCCCTGGCAAGCGCGCTTACTTTGCATTACAAAGTAACGCCCATGACGGCCAGCACAAGCACTGTATCCAGCTCTCCACTGCCAGGCTTCCTGGCAACCGCCCACTCTTGGGCACGGCGTCAGCCCTGGCTCGGGCGCTTCACCCTGATGAATCGCCTCCTCCTGGCCATGGCCTTTATCCCTACAGGGCTGGTCAAAGCCACTGGCAATCGCTTCACCAGCTTGGGCACAGAAAATCCAGTGGGCTTCTTCTTCGAAGCCATGTATCGCACCGGGGCGTACTGGTACTTCCTCGGTTGGATGCAGATCATTGCAGGAGTGCTTCTACTCATTCCTGCCACGGCCACCCTGGGTGCACTCGCCTTCGCGCCTATTTCATTCAGTATCTTCCTCATCACCTACGGAGTGGAATTCAAAGGCACGGTCTGGATCACGGGAGGCATGCTGCTCGCCGTGACCTACCTGATCTGCTGGGATGGCGATCGAGTCTGGGCAGCCCTAACAGGGCTGGTCCGTCAGCGACGGGGACCTCGACTCCTCTCCGGAATGAACTTCCTCGAAGCAAGTGGCTGGATCCTAGGCGGCCTGACAGGCATGGGCTTTTTTCTGGCGACCAGAGGTTTCGTGCCTAGCTCAGCGGTCCTCCCCATTTTCTATATTGGCCTCGGCGCGATCGCAGCCGTCCTCATTGGCTGGATCTGCGCCGCTCTGCGCAGGGCCGGTCGATCAGCCTAGTCCTTGGACGACCTTGCAGACCCGACGATCGTCCCGACCAAGACTCCCCCCACCACGGTGAAGCAGACCCAAAAGCCCATCTGAGCGACGCTCGCTGCGTACATGGTCTCGCCCATCTCGCGCTCGATCCCTCCCGGCCCGAACTTGGTGTAGTGGGTATCCCAGTCCTGCTGCTTGGCCAGATAAGTGATCGCCAGCACGGTCAGCCTGGCTGGCAGCGCATAGAGCAGCATGGTGAAGGCGAGGCGCGGCCAAATGACAAAGCAGAAGGCCGCCGCGATCAGCGCGAGGATGACAATGATGCCCACTGTGCTGCGCAGACTCTCGTAGGCGGCATCACTCTGGTCGGTCTGGTCGATGTTGCCAAAGCCCAACATGACCGCCAGCACCAGGGCGATCATTGGGATCAGAGCCCAGAGCGCCGCTCTGCGCAGAGCCGGGCGAGAGCCCTGCTTCGAGAGCCTCCACGCGAACCATGCGCCAAAGATGAAGACGAGCCAGCTGATGCCCAACACGGCCAAGCTCCCTCCTGATCGCGAACTCATCGAACCCTGCACCTGAAAGTACAGTCGCAAGAGACTGACGAGCAGAGTGATTACCGTCGGCCAGAAAATCAGGCGAAGGGTTGCTTTCATGTTTGCAGCCGCCAACGGATCGGAGAGCAGGAATTCGGATACTCACGAGCTCCGCAAGGAGGTCAGGGTATATGCTGCCCCTGCACCGCGCGAGGTATGGTGAAAACCCGCTCCAATTCTCAATGGTTGACCGAGCTCCCCAGTTCGAGCGCGGCAGCGGAAGAGCTGCAGACCTTTCTGCGGAGAGGACTCGCCAAGGCACTGCGCAAACAGGGGGTCGGGGATTCTGATCTCGACGACTTTGCACAAGAAGCAGTCTTACGGGTGCTGGAGGGCTTGGCAGGTTTTCGTGGGGACAGCCAATTCACCACCTGGGCGATGGCTGTTGCACTTCGTGGCGCCTTCGGAAGCCTGCGCGCCCGACGCTACGATCCTTCGTCGCTGGACGCGATTGAGCTCGTGCAAGCGGATCCATCTGCAGCAGATCCAGCTGACAATGTAGAGCGGGGTGACCTGCTCAAGACCCTGGGCCTTGCCATCGAACATAGCCTCACCGAACGCCAACGAACTGCAGTCCTGGCGGAATTAGCCGGAGCGCCCACGGCATTGCTCGCCGAACGCCTCGACATAAAGCCAAACGCCCTCTACAAGCTGCATCACGACGCGCGGAAGAAGCTCCGCCTGGCTCTCGAACGGGCCGGATTCCGCGACGAGGATGTAAGACAACAACTCGCCAAAGCCACCAAGCAAGAGTGAAACCCACCCGCGAACAGCTTCGAGACCTCCTGCAACAGGTTGCCGCGACGCAAGCTGAGGAGATCGATTGCGAGGAGTTCTTGGCTCGAGTCGCCACCTACCTGGAGAAGCTGCGCGCTGAAGAGACCCTGGCGAGCGAATTGAGTCAGGTGGCTCAGCACCTCCGAGTCTGCCCCAACTGCAGCGAAGAGTTCGAAGCCCTGCTTGCTTCCTTCGAGTGATTCGGGCCTTAACAAGAAAAGCCCTTCTCTGCCAATCGCGGCAAGAGAAGGGCTTGCAGTCTTGGCTGGGGGCTCAGCCACTGACCTTCGCCCAATGGGCATCGGCCTTCTCGATGAGTTCCTTTTCGTCACCCTTGTTCCAAAGTTCGAGGGCGTTCACATTCTTGTTCTTGAGGAAGACGAATAGGCGGCCATCGACAATCTTGAACTTGGTTGGGTCGATGGGGAACTTGTCCTCCACCGCCATGCCGAAGGCACACCAACCGCCGTAGGCGGGCAGGTACTTCTCAGGCTCCTCATCGAAGGCCTTCTTCGCATTCGCATTGACCAGATAGTAGGTCACTCCATCATGCGTCGATGCGAACTCGGGCTTGCCGCGCACGGGCTTGTTGACCGCAAAGTAGGCCACCGGGCAATACCCCTCGAGGGCCAGGCCGCTGCTGGGGATATTGAACCCGTGGAGATAGGCTCGACTCTCGTCACTGGCGCTCGGCTTGCTATCTTGCCGGGCGTCGAGCTGGGATTCACTGGTGAGAGGGAGGAGGAAGGCAACCGCAGCCAGGCTGGCGACGGCGAATGCACTGAGCTTAATCATCATGGTTCCTGGGTTTCTGTCCTGATCCGCACACGCGACTCGTGCGCAGGACAGATTGGTGCAGGCAGACGAGAGGCCCTTACCTGCGTTTTCCAAGAACTCCGCTCTATCTCGCCAGACGGATACCCGCGAACATCCAGCGCTGCTGCGGATAGTAGAAGTTGCGGTAGGTCTCGCGCAGATGGCTCTTTGGGGAGACGCAGCTACCACCGCGGAGCACCATCTGGTTGGCCATGAACTTGCCGTTGTACTCACCGAGATTGCCGGCAAAGGGCCGGTAGCCTGGATAGGGCGCATAGGCACTCGAAGTCCACTCCCAGACATCACCAAAGAGCTGCGCTGGTTCAGCAGCCTCGCCCAGGTGGCCGATCGACTGCGGATGAAAGGTCTCGGATTCGAGGAAGGTGCCGGCGATCGAACGTCCCTTGGCCGCGTACTCCCATTCGAACTCCGTAGGCAGACGGAGCCCTGCCCAGGTCGCGAAGGCATCCGCTTCGTAATAGCTCACGTGGCATACGGGCTCACCAGGATCCACCGGGCGCAGCCCTGTGAGTGTCATCACACGCCAGCCATCCTCTGACTCCTCCCAGTACAAGGGGCTGCGCCAGTTCTCGCGCTGCACCAACTCCCAACCGTCAGCCAGCCAGAGTTCAGGTCGTTCGTAGCCACCCTCAGCCATGAAGCTGAGATACTCACCGACGGTCACCAAACGGCTAGCCAACTCGAATGGGTGCACCAGCACCTCGTGTTCCGGACCCTCGTTATCGAAGCTGAATTCCGCAGTCTTGTTGCCGATTCTCACCGCGTCCCCGGTTGATGAGCACCATTGCATCGAGGGGACGGAGGTATTCACCAGACTTGGTTTCGACTGGTAGGCCGGACGCAGAGGGTTCTTGGCCAGCACATGCTTTACATCCATGAGCATGAGCTCCTGATGCTGTTGCTCATGATGCAAGCCCACCTCCACGACCGACGCCACCCGCTCGATGACAGCATCCGAACTGTCCGAGATCAATTCCAGCATGGCCGAGTCCACGTGCTCGCGGTATGCACGCACATCATCGACGGTTGGACGCGACAGGAAGCCGCGTTCGGCCCTGGGGAAGGGCTTGCCCTGACTCTGGTAGTAGGAGTTGAAGAGCTGGTGGTAGCCCGGATTGAAGGGCGCGTAGGGCCTCCCGCTCCTATCCAGGACAAAAGTCTCGAAGAACCAGGTCACGTGCGCCAGGTGCCACTTGGTCGGGCTCACGTCGGGCATCGTCTGCACAACCATGTCCTCGGGCTCGAGGGGATCGCAGAGGGCCATGGTCGTAGCCCGCAAATCCGAGTAATCGGACATCAGCCGCTCACGCCTCGGCATTGAAGTCTTTGGCATCGTCATGGGAGCTCTGTTCTGGCGAGGAGTCGAAGGCACTGGAGTCTAGCTTTGCATGCAAGGAGATCGAGAATCGATCGGTTTTCTGGACTCGAGTCGCCAGAGGGCCTGCCGCCGCAGAATCAATACACTTGCGCGCCAGTTCGAGAGCTGGTTAGCATTCCGCCGTCCTAGCAGACATGACCGCCTAAACCCATTCCGGCCAGGAGACTCGGCAATGCCGTCCAACTCAAAAGACTCGTTTTCCTTCAGAGCCCGGCGGAAGCTCGGAAAACTCCTCGCTGGAGAGGACGCATGGATCAACAAGCATGGCAGTTTTCGCGAACGTGAGCTGCACGGACTGATTACGCGGGCGCACTACGCCTATGGCATGCTTCGTGCTGCAGATATCGCCAAACACTTCTCACAGAGCAAAACCAACATCTGTGAATTCGGTGTAGCGAGCGGCGCCGGACTGCTGAACATGGTCAAGCTCGCTGAGCTGATCAGCAACGAGACCGGGGTCGAGTTCATCATCACCGGCTTCGATACCGGTGCGGGACTTCCTGATGTGCAGGGACACAAGGACCACGCTGAGCTGTGGAATCCAGGCGACTTCGTCATGGAAGATCCGGCCCTGCTCAAGGAACGCATCGCCGGCAAGGCCAACCTGATCATCGGCGACATCAAGGACACCATCGACGGCTTTCGCGAGACCCTCTCTCCAGAAGCCCCTCTTGGCTTCGTCTCCATCGATGTCGATATCTACTCGGGCACCAAGAGCGCCTTCCGGGTCTTCGATGGGCCGGCTGACCACTACAGCCCGGCGGTGAGCATCTACTTCGATGACATCAGCTTCTACTTTGCCAACTCATGGTGTGGCGAGCTGCTCGCTATTCGCGAGTTCAATGCAGCTCAGGAGTCACGCAAGATCGACCAAGACCGCAGCCTTCCCGGACGAAGAACCCAGTTGGTCGAACGCTGGCACAGGATGATGTACGCCTGTCACATCCTCGACCACGAGGCGCGGAATATCCCGATGAAGCGGGAGAGCAAGACCATCTCTGCACACCACGACTTCATGGTCACCAACAGCCTGTACTGAGCCGACTAACCCTCGGCAATACAGTACAAATAGCGATGCCCACGTAGGTACAGCTCCCCACCAGCGATGGCCGGGCTGGCTTCGAATTCGTCCTCGAGCTTGTTGCTAGCGAGTTCTTCGTAGACATCCCCATGCTTGACCACCTTGGTGGTCCCATTCTGCGAGGTTATGTACACCCTGCCCCCACCGCCGACGATCGAAGAGACGACACGGCGCATCCCGGGCATCTTCTGTCCCTCGTAGCGGACCTCGCCAGTCTTGGCATCGAGGCAGGAAAGGACTCCATTGACCACCCGCACGAAGTACAGGCGATCTTCATAGAGCAGGGGCGAAGATACATATGCCGTGTTGCGCTCATGAGTCCACAGCAGGGACTCGCTCCCGCTCATGTCGCCCTTGGCGCCGGTCAGCCGCAGAGCTTGCAGGGACGATCCCGGATATCCACTCATGAGGTAGACGATGCCCTCCGCGTGCATGGGACTCGGTATGCAGAGCTTCGTCATCCCCGGCAGAGTCCAAAGCGATTCACCAGTCTCCAGGTCATAGCCACGGGAGGCATTGTGCGCGGCAACGACGATCTGAGGCTGACCTTCAACCAGGACGACGAGGGGAGTTGTCCAGTTGGTTTCCTCATCCCGCGCCACCTGCCAGACATCCTCACCGCTGATCTTATCGAGGACATGCAGGAAGGACTCTCCCTCCTGGTCCCGATTGACGATGAGCTTGTCGCCAAAGAGCACTGGCGAACTCCCTTCGCCGTACTGATGCCTGGTCCGCATCAAACCGAGGTCTCTGGACCAAACAACCTCGCCTGCCAAATCCACACAGTGGATCCCACGGGAGCCCAGGTTGACAAAGACATGCTCGCCATCCGTTACCGGCGAGCTCGAGGCCTGACTACTGCTGGCATGCCCACCCTCGTGCGGGATCGCCGTTGCGAGCAGAGTCTTCCAGACCTCCTTGCCGTCCCCACGGTCCAGGGCGAGCAAGAAGAAATCGTATTCCACCGTCGGTGGCGGGTTCGACCGAGGATTTGCAGGCTCGAGATTGGTCGCTTCGCCTTCGCGTTCGGAAGGAACCGCCGTAAGCAAGTACACCCAATTCGCCAGGACGATGGGCGTGGATAGAGAGCGGCCGGGAATCTCCGCCTTCCAACGGACGTTCTTCGTCTCGCTCCACTCAATCGGTGGATTGCTATTTTCGGCGAGACCTCGGCTGGCGAATCCACGCCAAGAGATCCAGTTGCCCCAGGATGTAGGCGAACTCTTCTCTTCCTGGGCAGGAAGAGAGAACGCGAACAGGGGCAGAAGGGCGAGTAAGAGAGGTGATCTGCAGGGGTTCATGCTTGGCTCGAGGCTTGAAGACTGCGAGGACCTGCCGAGTCGGTCAGAGAGCAGCTTCAACATAAGGGAAGCAACAGTACCCGCCGTCCCCTTTATGATCCTCGCCACATCATTCGGCCCACCAGCAATGTCCGATCAGATCCCGAACATCCAAGC
>JAJFFD010000200.1 GCA_021776805.1 Planctomycetota bacterium | reverse complement strand
GCCTGCCGCAGGTCTATCGCGACACGGTTCTAATGCGTTACTTCGAAGGTTCCAGCATCGAAGAGCTCAGCCGGCGCATGGCGGTCCCATCCTCTACGGGGCGGACTCGCCTTGCCCGAGCTCTCGACAGGCTACGCGCAGGGCTCGACAAGGACTATGGAGAACGATCGGCATGGACCTCGCTCGTAAGTCTGCCGGCCTTGCAGACAGGGAGCGAGTGCAAGGAGATCCTATTGATGACAAGCAAAGCAAAACTGACCGCCGCTGCCCTGGGGACAACTCTCTGCGGCATCATCGCATGGCAGTCACTGGGCATTTCGACAGCAGGGGTGACTGAACAAGACGGGGCTCTCTCTACGCCCGCCATCGCCGCAGCCAGGCCGGCCGAAGTAGAAGAGCAGCTGGTCCGAGACTCGGACTCGAGTCGGAAGACAGTCCAAGCGGAAACTCCAGCTTCCGAAGACTCTCTCAATAATGCACCCATCAGCAGTGATCCGACCCTGCGTCCAATGGCCCTTGCTTGGTTGGATGTGGAGGATGCGAGCACTCGCCTGATGCAGGGCAGCCCAATGCTTGCCGACTTCGCCAAGGTCGCTGAGGATCTGCTCGCGAGAATCGATGCAGAGGACTTTGCGTGGAGTGAAAACAACAGCCTGGAGTACGCCGTCATGGAGGACCCGGCTCTGGGCAAAGCGAGTCTGCACGTCAATCCTGGACTCGAGGGAAAGGCTGGGGAGTTTGAGATTCGCATCGATCTCGAGTCCACGCCTGGCTTCCCTATCCCCGAAGATGCCGAGGGCAGTCGGCTGGAGCTCAAGTTCGGGGTCAGCGAAGGCGGCATGAACTCCTGCTCCGCCATGGTTCAAAACCACCTCCGCTGGGATGACGAGGTCAACCAGCGCCACCTTGGCAGAGCAGCCTTCCTGGCAGGAGCCTCACTCAGCGTGAGTGGGGATACTGCAGCTTGGCGCCCTCTCAGCATGAAGGTGGTTCGGCATGATGGAATGGGCATCGCCCACCAAAACCGCATGGGCGGCGCCCAAGATCTCTACGTCGGTAGTCTCGACGATCCACGCATGCTTGCCCTGGCCAAACGTCTGCAAGACTTCCGCTTCAAGCGACGCTGAGACAGCTGGGGGATTTGGCGCTGGCCAAAGTGGGGACTTCGAGGCAGGCTTCGTACCCCAGATGGCAATCTTCGACTGGCTACGCTCCAACGACACCTTGCTCGGCTGGTTGGTCATCAGCTCAGTGGTGATGTTTGTCGCCAGCCTGCTGATCATGCCAGTTCTCATCGCGAAGATGCGACCAGACTATTTCACTGGGCCGCATGCTGGCCACAGTGTCTTCAGCAAGCGGCACTGGCTCATTGCCAGCATCGGACTGGTGATGAAAAATCTCCTTGGCGCAATCCTTCTCCTCGCCGGGATCGCCATGCTCGTGCTACCGGGTCAGGGATTGATCACCATCTTCATGGGCATCACCCTGCTCAACTTTCCAGGCAAGCAGAATCTAGAACTTCGCATCATGCGCCAGAGGCATCTGCGGGCCGGCATCGATTGGATACGTAGGCGAGCGGGGAGCCCACCATTGCAGATGCCTCGCCAACGCAACAGGAAGCGAGGTGGCTCCGACTGATAGCTGCCCCAGTCTTGAACCGAGCCCAGCCCCTCCTTAGAGTCCGACCCCCCATATGGGGAAAACGGCTCTCTGAACATCATGTCGCTCAGCATACTCCGCAAGCTCGCGCTCCTGGCACTGCCCCTTCTGCTGAGCAGTTGCCTCTACACAGTCTGGTCGAAGGATGGCGGACTTGGCCCGGTGCCTGACCTTGCCAGCGGCAAGGAGGTACCTGAGCGAGCTGTGAGTTATCAATTCGTTCCCGGCTCGAGCGTGATCTTCTACTCAGCCGCCATCATGGCAGATGATGCGGGCCCCATACCCATCGACCTGAACTGGGCTACCGAGGATCTCCTGCGCGAGACCCAGGCCTTTGATGTGGTGATGCAGGGCGAGGCCGGTGATGTGCATCTCGTGCTCGAGCCGCGCTTCCGATTCAATGGCAGCCAATTCCTGGCCTTCGTACACCGCCTCTTTCTTACGGTGACGCCATATCGCAGCACTGTCGATCTCGGTCTGAAGATCGAGGCACAAGTGCGTGGCGGTAGCAAGGAGACTGTGGAGCTGGAGGAGAGCTTCGTCCTTTGGTCTTGGCTACCGGTTGGAGCGCTTGCCTGGCCCTTCATCGAGAACGTCTACACAACAAAACTGGATTCGTACAAGCGAATGCTCTCCCACGGCCTCATGGAATTGAGAAAGAGAGGTGTGCTGTGAGAATGCTCGCAATCGCCACCATCCTCCTCTGCTGTTCTGCTTGTAGCCTCTGGATTGGCGGCAATAGCCTCGGCCCAGCGCCCGAATTGCAGCCGTCGGCCAATCCTGATGCACGCCCCAACTTGAGCTGGGAACTCTACCCACTGCTCAGTGTCGGCATGCTTGCGGTCAAGCCGGTCGGTGAGCTCGAGCCCCTTCCCGGCGCCATGACTCCAGGCGTCAAGGACTGGGGACCCAAGGGTAAGGCTCTGGCTGAAGAGACGCAGAGCCTCCTGGAGAAGAGTCAGCTCTTCTCCGCCGTTACACGGGGCGAAGGCATCCCAGGGGCAACCATGCACTTGGAGTTTCGCCTCACGGCCTTCGAAGACGCTCAGTCGTTCTGGTGGGAGGCTATCTATCAGACTGTCTTGATCGTCTTGCCATATCGCAGCAAGGTTCGCATGGGCCTCGAAGTCACCGCCAGAGCACCTGGAATGCGGGAAAAGAAATTCCGCCTGGTCGAGCACTGGGACCTGTATGGCTGGCTGCCCCTGACCCTCCTGGTCGCCCCCTTCCGCCCCACCGGTGAGACGACCAAAATGCGGGCCTACCAGAACATGATTGGCCACAGCCTGGCGGAGCTGCAAAAACGCGGGCTCCTCTGAGGCAGGAAGCTGAGCCCTGAGCGCGGAAATATCCGCCAGAATTGCGATCTGGTCTCCTCTGGTCGGTTGCCCGTTGGCCTGGGCAGGGCCGCGGCCTATGCTTCCGGGCGGTACTCCCCGCCAAACCTCCCCTGCTTGAAGACAAGGAACTTCAATGCGCACCAAGACCCTCGCATATTCCCTGCCCATTCTCTGCCTGATGTCCTGCGGAGCATTCCGCGACGGCAAGCCCGGCACTCGTTCTTCTGAGCTTGACCCGGCGGAAGCCGCGCACGCCATCGAAGAAGCTTCGAGTATCGGCCCTGAGCACGAGCAACTCGCTTCTTTCGTCGGTGCATGGACGGTGAAATTCAAGCATCGCTCCGGCCCCATGTCCGCCTGGCAGGAGGACTCGGGCACGGCGACTTGCAAGTCCGCACTCGGAGGCCGCTACCTGGTCGAAGAGATCAAAGGCACCTATGGCGGCGTCCCCTATGAAGGCTATCGCTTGCACGGCTTCGACAACCTGGCCGGCTACTACTTCAACATCTGGATGGACAATCTCGGCACCTGGCCCGTGACCAGCCATGGCACCAAGGATGACGAAGGTGTCATCCGCTACATCGGTCGCTGGAAGGACCCGGAAACTCCAGGCGGCCGCCCCTTCCGCACAGTCATTCGTAGCGTTAGCGAGAACGAGTGGCAGCTGGCTTTCTACGACACCATCGACGGTGAAGAAGTCCGCATCCTCGAAGCGACCTACACGCGCAGCAACTAAGAGCGAGGAGCCCAATGATGAGACATCTACTGGCCGCCGGCCTAGCCAGCGCCCTCTTGGCTTGCCCGCAGATCTCTGCCCAAGACCTTCTGCCGGTCAATCCGGAAAAGAACAGCGTCCGCACCTATGTCTTCAAAGAAGGCAGCGGGGATGCGGAGGGCTTTCGAGGGAAGATCAAACGAGTCAACGGCAAGGACGTGTACTTCACGGTCCCCGTGGACTCCGGAAGTATCGAGAGACAGCACAACATCGACGAGTTCGCGCCCGCGTCTGCCTTCCGCATCATGCAGGAGGTCACTCCGCAGACTCCGCAGGACCAGCTCCAGCTGGCCCAGTACGGCCTGGACATGAAGGTGCCCATTCAGTCCAAGTACGCCCTGCGCGAGGCCCGAAAGCTGTCCGGAGATCCCAAGTTCGGTGCAGAAGTGGAGCGACGCATTCGTGGCCTGGCAGCCGCCGAACTACAGGATGAGTTCAATACTCAGGTCGCCGAATCACACATCAGCAAGGCCAAGTCGGTTTTGAGCAAGCTCGAACGCAGCTACTCCGACGTGGTCTCCAGCAACCAGATCAACCAGATGCGAGCCTCCCTGGAGAGCGGACAGGCCCAACACGCCAAGGACAAGGTCGCCGCCCGCGCCGCCGAAGCAAGCTCTCGCGAGGCAAAGGCCTTCCACCGCGAACTCGAACCCCTGCGCAATCGCCTGGACCGAGCGCAGGAGGACGTCAAGCGCGGGCTCAATGCCGGCAGCAGCATCGGCCAAGCATTGAACCGCTTCAAGCGCGCCAACCGCGACTTGGAGTTCGTTGTCGAAGGCAGCGAGAAGCTGCAGAAGAAGTACGGCAACGAAGCGAGCTTTATCTCGGACATCAACTATGTCCACAAGACTGCCCTGACCAGCCTTACGGATTCACTGCTGCATTCAGCCAGCATCATGACCACTCGCGGCGCCTTCAATGATGCCCTGGGCAACGTCAACAAGATCCTCGCCCGTGATCCGAAGAATACCCGCGCACTCTCCATGCGAGGACGGATCGAAGTCGCAGCCAATGATGATGGCTGGGGCTACGGTGGCAGGGTCATGGGCAACCGCTAGGACTGATCTCGCGAACCGATGGTGCTGCGCTCAGCAGCGCAGCACCGTCTTCAACGCTTCTCGAGCGCAGAGCTGAAGGTTTTCCCCCTCGCCGGAAGACGGACTTCGAATCCGTCCTCCTTGGCAAAGGCCAGGCTGACCGCCGTGCCCGGAGCGGGCAGCCATTCTCCCAGGGGGACATCCACGTTGACCCAGTCGAAGTCATCAAAGCCCGCATGCTCTCCATTCAACTCCTCCATGGGCAGGGCACTCTCCACCCTCACTGTCGCCCCGCCCCGGTTGTCACGACTGAAGGGCAGCGAAAGACGACGCTCCCCCACCCGCCAGTGCGCAGTCCCTTCGAACTCACCTTTCACCATCGCTCCAAGGGTGAGCTTTTCACCGACGGCGAAGATCATCAGGGTGTAGGTAACTCCATCCAGGTCTCGATTGATGCGCGTAGTTTCGCGGACGAACCCTGCCGTTCCGACCCGCTCATCTTCCGCAGTGAACTGTGGTACGAGCAGCTCTGGGCCCGTGCTACAAGCGCTGGATAGAAGGAGAAGGGCAAGCAGGCGAGGAGAAAGCATGTGCCCATCCTAGGACGAGGGGAGATTCAAGGCGAGCGCGAGGGCCAGCCGCCAAATCCTGACACCCATCCCCCATCCTCTCTCTCACTCTCTATGCCGGAATTCAGAGCTTGCGTTGTCCACATACAAGGCCTCTACCCAGGCCTCAGCGGCAACTCATTCCCGTTTCTGGGGATGTCGGTTGTCAGTATCGATTTGGTCGGTGGCCCTCAGGCTCGACAAGATGAGGAGCATCCGGACCCACACCGAACAAGGGAGACAAGAAAAACCTCAGTCCAGGTCGATCTTGCCAATGTTGCCACTGCCCTCGAGCTCGCCAATCTCCTGGACCAGCCGTTGCAGCGCACGCTTGTGGCGCATCCTGGCAGCATCCTCACTGATCCCGAGCTCACTCCCAAGCTCCTTGAAGCTGAGGGCATCCCAGTCGCGGAGGAGGATTACCCGCCGATCATCCGCTTCGATGAGCTCCAGCGCGAGGCGTAACCAAGCGTCCTCTTCCTTCTTCATGGCGATCTGACTAGGTCGATCCCCAGAGCTCGTAGTCACCTGGAGATTGAGCACGCTGTCTTGCGGCAGCGGACTCTCCCGATCCATGTCCCGGCGCCGAGCGGAGAAGTAATCCGCATGATTGCACATGATGTTCTCGGCGATGCGACCGAGGAGAGCTCGAAACTGCTTTCGGCTCTGCACCATGAACTTGGGAGTGTAACGCAAGGCCTCGAGGAGCACGTCTTGCAGGTAGTCCTCAACCTCAGCCTTGCGCTGGAGCTTGCTGCCCAATCGACGCTCTACATAGTCTCTGATCCAAGGGAGATCGCGCTTGAGGAGGCGGTCCAGCGACGAGCGATCGCCTTGATGCCACTGCCTCAAGCTGAAGACAGTGTCCAGATCTTCGTCCGGGCTTGACATGGCTCTGCGGGAAGAGGAGGAGAGGAACTCCGACGCAGCATCATAGCCGCAACCCCAGTCTCATGTCCGCATCGGCCCATCAAAGGCCATGACTCGCTCTCGCAGTGCTGAGCGTGGCCATCTCCAAAGAGCTTCGGCGAGTCTGAAAAGCCTACTTCTGTGCCGGAAGCCGCAGAAGGATCCACTGCGGAGCCAGGTCTTGGTCGACCCGCTTCAGACTGAGCTTGTCCCCGTCCAATGTGCAGGTAAAGGCCCGAGTCGGTGAGTGCAGGCGCAGTTCGCCACTGGCGAGGACTTCCCAACTGCCGCTGCTGGCTTCGAAGTCAAAGCTGTCGTCCTCGGCCTTGGCGGTCTGGACTACCACGGTCCCATCGCGATTGATGTTGTAGTGCTGTTGCACGCCGGTGAAGAGGAGCTTGTTCATCTCCCATTCGGCCGTCGCCGCGTCCTTGCTGTCACCCTCGGGACGATCGGCAAGCAGAGCTTCGTATTCGCTGATCGTACTGGCCATGTCCAACTCCCAGTAGCCGACGACTGGCGATACGTCGCTCATTGAGGCACTGGCCTCCACCGCCGATGGGGATGCTTCTGATGCCGGCTCAGCCGGATCAATCCTGCTTGCCTCGGTGCTGCCACAGGCGGTCATTACAAGGACTCCAAGAGCACCAATAGTCAGTTTCGCTGCGATCATTCGTTCTCCTCGAGCTCGATCCAACAACACGTTCGCGCAACATCCTACCCGATCTACCGGGCAGATTTCATGGGCAAGGAGAGGTCTCGGAAGTCGCCTTCTCAGGGGCTGCTGCATGACCAGGAGGGGCATTGGCAGCGAGAGGAGAGCCATTCACGAATGCTGCGGTAGACTAGGACAGGTCGAGTCTCCATGGCTCATGCCCCTGGAAGGAAGAGCCAGGAAGCCCCGACCTTGGAAGAAGGAGTCCCAGCCCATAGCCCCATGCAGGTCCGCCCTCAAGCAATGCGCTTTGCCTTATTTCAATGCTCGCCAGAGACGTCGGTTCGTACGCCGAAGCAACATGGCTTCCAGAACTGGAAACCCAGGGAAGAATGCCAGACAATGCCTAAAGCGCCGCTGCAACGAGAGTTCACCTTGCCACCCTTGTTCCTGAATCTATGCCTGGGATTACTATCGGTCCTAGCGACCGGGCTAGAGCTGCGCGCGCAGGATGAGAACCTATTGGCCAACAATAGCTTCGAGTCTGGACCGGTCATCCCCCTGGGGCAGGACTCCATTGCCATCAGCGGCATGGACCTTCCGGCATGGAAAGTAGCTAACAGCGGTGTCGAGTACAACGGCGTGAGTTCTGCGCCCTCCGACGGCCAGCGCTCCATCAGCCTTCTCCAAGGTCTCGAACCTGGATGGATCGAACAAACCGTCATGACGGTTCCCGGACGCCGCTACTACATCCTCCTCGATGGGAAGCTACTCAACGGAGCGCCGATGAGCGGGCTAAGTGTCGACGTCGAGGTAGATGGTCAGGCAAGCATCTCAGCGCGGCTGTCGCCACCCTTCGACGAGTT
>JAJFFD010000199.1 GCA_021776805.1 Planctomycetota bacterium | reverse complement strand
GTGCTCAACTCACTCATGGCAGAGCGTGAGTCAGCATCCAGGAGCAGCATGCTCGCCATGGAGGGTGTGCACTGCATGTGCGTGACGCGATGCTCACGAATCTGGGCAGCGATGCCATGTTCCTTCTCGACGGCGCTTGCGTCGCTCGTGGCAGCACTCGCTGCCATCGGATCAGATTGCACAGGTGGGCTGGCGAGCTGAGCAGCGCGCTTTCTGAGTGTATTGAGGTGTTCGAGATGCTCGAGGGTCTTGTCCGAATCGACACCGAAGTCCACCAGGCAGGCGATTTCGTTGACGCCCATCTCCTGCAAGCTCTGCACCAAGTCGATGCATGAGTCTGGGGTGCCGAAGAGTGCGCTAGTGCCGAAGTAGCGCTCGAAGGAGAAATCTGCCAGCCCGTCCAGCTCTTCCGGAGTGAGCGAGTCCATATCGAGGTCGACGTCAGCAGTGCTACCGTCGGCACGACGCTTGAAGGCAGTCCAGGCGCCCACGAAACTTCGAACCAAGCCGACTGCGCTGAGCAGGTAGTTCTTCATCGGCCTGCGAACCGTTTCCCTGACTTCATCGACATCATCGCCGATGAAGGTATGCAGCATCAGGGTCACATGTCCGCCAGCGGGGTCATGCCCAGCCTTTTGCCAGGCATCTCGATAGATGCGAATCTTGTCTGCCACCTCATCGACGGTTTGTCCGAGGAGGTGAGTGAGCACGTTTGCACCGATCTCGCCGGCCATGCGAAAGGTCTCGGCGTTGCCCGCAGCCGTGATCCAAACCGGTAGTTCAGCTTGGACCGGCCGGGGCAAAGTGCGAACCTTGACCGGCCCCTTTGGTCCGGGAAACTCGATCTCATCACCGCGCCAGAGCCGGCGTACCGTCTCCAGGTGCTCGAACATGATGTTCTTGGAGTCGGCGAAGTTCTCGGGGCAGAACACGAAATCGTTGGGTTGCCAACCAGAGGCTGCGGAGAGACCAACTCGGCCGCCTGAGAGGTTGTCGACCAGTGACCATTCTTCGGCAACGCGCACCGGATGGTGGTTTGGGAGGACCACGCTGCCGGCCCGCAGATGCAGACGCTTGGTGGCGGCGGCGAGGGCCGCGCTGGTCACCGAGGGATTCGGATATAGGCCACCGAAGGCATGGAAGTGTCGCTCTGGCGTCCACACGGCCTGGAATCCGTTCTCATCAGCAAACTTGGCCCCCTCCATGAGCAGGCGGTAGTTGTCCTGGCCAGTTCCTTCATTGCTCGCGAAGTACATCAGGCTGAAAGCGAGGCTGTTGCTGCTGCTCTTGCGCCCGAGCTTCTCAGTCTGCAATCTCTGGGCGACGCGCGCTTGATCTGCGTGGATGACGACCTTGAACCCTCTCGCCAAAGTCCATAGCAGTTCGAGAACCGAGATATCAAAGGAGAGACTGGTCACGGCCAGCCAAACCCCAGGCGGGTCATGGGGGATCTCTGTGTCCATGCCCGCAAAGAAGTTGGTCACGTTGCGATGCTCGACCATGACCCCCTTCGGCTTGCCGGTTGAGCCACTGGTGTAGATCACGTAGGCGAGATTCTCAGGCCTGGCGATCGAGTCCAGGGCTGCGTCTGACTCACGAGCGATCGCCGGCCAGTCCTTGTCGATGAATAAGGTCTCCGCCGCATGCTCGCCGAGCTGAGTCAGCAAGTGTTCTTGCGTGATGAGGACCGCTGCGCCAGCATCTGCCAGCATGAAGTTGAGCCGCTCGCTCGGGTATTCCGGGGCAAGGGGAAGATACGCGGCCCCTGCCTTATGGATCGCCAAAACCGAGACGACGAGCGCGATGGAACGTTCAACACATACACCAACCAAGGCATCCGGGCCAAGGCCGAGACTGCGCAGCTTCCTCGCCAGTTGATTCGCTCTTGAATCGAGTTCCCGGTAGCTGATCTGCTCGTCTTCGAAGACCAGAGCTACCTCTTCAGGTCGTCTTGCGACTTGTGCTTCGATTAGCTGTTGGATGCAGGCATCCGCTGCGTATTCGGTGGCAGTGCCATTCCAAGTCTCAATCAGTTGCTCCCGCTCCGCGCCGCTCAGAATGGAGATAGAGCCCAGTCTTTGCCCGGGATCTGCAACAAAACCCTCGAGCAGAGCATTCAGGTGATCGAGCAATCTGCTGGCAAACTCTCGGCTGAAGCGAGGGCTGTCGTAGGCCAACTTCAAGAGGATGGATTCCTCTCCGTAGCCGTACAGAACCAGTGGGTAGCTCGCCTGCTCCCGGAGTTCGCAGTCGCGCGAAGTCCAGCGCCCACCGCGTTCTTGCATGTGCGAGCCAAGCAGCCAATTGTCATAGACAATGATGCTCTCGAAGAGGGGCTTGCCAGCTGCCGCATCGTTCCATGTTTGCACGTCCATGAGCGGAGCGTGCTCGTGTGGGTAGACCTCGCGCTCGCTGCTGCGGAGTTGGCTGAGCCAATCGACGACCGGCATGTCTGAGTCCACATCCACGCGAACCGGCAAGGTATTGATAAACAACCCGACGGTGCGCTTGGCATCGGCGACGCCGGAGCTGCGGCATGCACGCGTGGCACCGAAGACGATATCCCGATCTCCAGAGTGCCTGGACAGTAGAAGAGCCCAGGCTCCTTGCAGAAGGTTGTTGAGGGAAAGGCCCTGCTTCTCGGCGAACTCGCGCAGCTTGCTGCTGAGCTCCTTGCTCAACTGCAGTTCACGTTCACCGCGTGATTCAGCCGAGCGGCCATCGTTCGTCCCAGGTAGTGAGGTGGCGGAGGCGAAGCCATTGAGCCGCTCACGCCAGAACTCTTCCGCCTCAGTCCAGTCACGGGAGTTGATCCATGCAACATGTTCCCGATACGACGCCGGGGCCGGTAGCTTGCAGTCGCGGCCATCGAGCATGGCGTCATAGAGATCGAAGACTTCGCCGAGCACGAGGGGGAAGGCCCTGCCGTCCAACAGGATGTGGGGGAAGCTCCAGATCAACAGGTGCTCTGCCGGTCCATTGCGGAAGACTGCCAGGCGCATGAGGGGAGGCTTGTCGAAGTCAAAGCCGCGACGTCGATCCGCTTGCAGGAACTCTTCCAGGCGAGCTTCCTGGGATTCAAAGTCAAGTTCGCTGCAGTCATGGAATTCGACACTGAGATCCTGGGTGGCGTGGACTTCCTGTTCCGGCTCCTCGAGATCTTCCCAACGGAAGCTGCTGCGCAACACCTCATGGCGGGCGACCACCGCCTGCCAGGCAGTGGTGAGTTGCGTCAGCTGCAGGTCCTCTGGCAGTCGGCAGATGATCTGCTCCAGATCCACTCCTGGCCGTTCAGAGGAAAGGTGGTGGAAGAGCATGCCACGCTGCATGGGCGCAAGCGGGTAGCTGGTCGGCTGGTGGTCGGCGTGGTTCAAGTCTGAGACGAGTTCGGTAGGTGTTCGGAAGGTGCCGGGATCGCTTCTGCCGGCGACCTACGCCAGCGGGTCCCGGCAAAGACTTGCTTGCTCGGCAATGTGAGTACTGTCCCCTCTATTTCGGAGCCGAGAAATATAGCCTGCCAGGGGAAGCGGGGGGCAGGGATGCAGCCTGAGAATGCAGGGCCGCGAGGAATGCTGAGCCGGGACATGTTGGGTAGTTTTTCCAGGCCTAACCGCCAAGTTGGCCTGGCACGGTGGCTTCCGGGGATTCCTAGTGGCATGGATGTCTCCGGTTCTGTGCTGACCTTGGCGAGGGTCCTGATTCGAGGCAGACGGAATGGCGCCTGGCTCGAGCTTGAGACAGGCGAATTCTAGTGGTTTTCCAAGGCTCAAGTTAGTGGATCCTCTTGGGTCGGGAAAGTTATCAACAACCCGGTCTCGGTCCGGCCCCGCCCATGAGACCGCCTCTCCCCTGGCGGGCAGGGCATGGCCCATGGATAGAGAGGCAGTTCTTCCCAGGCCCCTTCCTGGGTCCGCATGCGAAGATGGGGACTATGGCCAGTGCTGGATTGCCTTCGCGGCGAGAGTTTCTGGGATCGATGAAGTCTCACCTGGGGAGAGCCTCTCTCGCTGCGCTCTATCTGGATCCATCGCTGCGCAGTCTGCTCGAGACGGTTGATCAGAATCATGCGGAGAAGGACGAATTGCTGGAAGTCTTGGCTTTCGAGGGCGAGCCTAAGCCTGTCTTTGGCGAGCCCTTTGGTACCGGGCTCTCGGGACGACGGATCTATGACCTATCCCAGATCGATGCAGAGGCGGGAGTCTCAGCCCCAGGGAAGCACTACATTCGCACCCGGGCACCGCAGGCATTGGATCCAATCAGGACTGCAGCCTGGCGCATCCTAGTCTCGGGATTTGCCGCAGAGAGAAGGGAGATCGGGATCGCGGAGTTGCGAGAGCGCAGCGAGCGACAGGGTCCCCTGGTGATGGAGTGCGCCGGCAACGGACCCCACCGTGCCTTCGGGCTCCTCAGCGCTGCCACGTGGTCTGGTGTCCGCCTCGACGAGTTGCTGGAGGAACTGGGGGGCACAGACGAAGAGAAGCTGGTCATGGTTTTGGGCAACGACAATCACCGCTTGCTTGGGCCGGGGCAAACTGGAGAGAAGGCATGGATCTTCAAGCCGGCGGACCTGGTAGCGAGTTCTGCCTTCTTGGCCACGGAGATGAATTCCGAGGAGATCCCTCCCGATCATGGAAGCCCGGTCAGGTTGATGATTCCGGGTTGGTATGGCTGCAGCTGCATCAAGTGGGTCGAAGAGATTCGCCTGCTTCCCGCGGCGGCCTCGTCCACCTTACACATGCGAGACTATGCCGGGCGAACCCATCAAGATGCCGTGCCAGAGCTTGCTCGGGATTTCAAGCCGGCTGTCATGGACTTGGCAGCCATGCCGACTCGTGTTGAGCGACGGAGAGGCGCCGCAGGCATCTACTACCGAGTGATTGGGATCATGTGGGGCGGACAAGAGTTGACCGATCGCCTATCGATCCGCTTCGGTGACGAGGGCAAATTCGCAGCGGTGCAGAGCTACGAGCATCTGCAAAATCGCAGCTGGACGCGTTGGGAGCACTCTTGGCAGCCGAAGGCGGCTGGTCTAGTGCCGATTCGTTTGATCGTGCAGGACGAGTCCTTTCCGACCAATCGTCTGGATGAGGGTTACTACAGCCGCTCGGTCCGCATCAAGGAGGTCTAAGGGCCTTCTAGCGGCCGGCAGGAACCGTCAGCACCGGTGCGCCTTGACCTGCAGAGGTGGTGTCCGAGATCCGCACTGACCAGAGAGTTTGCAAGAGCTGAAAGGAGGACTTGGTGGCCTTGTCCGTATCCAAGATGTAGTACCAAGCCTTCCGGTACTTGACCTTGACTGCGGCATCCCGGGGCTCGCTGGTGGAACGCGCGATGTTGATGCGTGTGGCGAAGGGACCTCGCGTTGGATAGTCGAAGGTTCGTCCGCTGATCATCTCCTCGTCCGTGACTTCCACGGCAGATGTCATGATCTGCACCAAGTCCCATACGGATCGGGTTGAGATGGCAATGGCCCCCTCGATGTTCGTGGAGGACTGGATCAGTGGGTAGCTGATATGAGGTAGCGATTCATCTGCTGCAGGTAGTCCGAGTAGTTCGAGAAGTCTATCGAGGAGGGGGTTCTCGCCTTCCTTGAGACGTAGGAGAAGAGAGAACTGGTGATTATTGGAATCGCGCTCCCATTCGAGTCGGTCACGCAGTTGCAGCTCGGACAGGAGTCCGACGAGTTCATCGAATCTGGAGTCGATCTGATCCGAGCTGTACAGGAAGCGTGGATTGGCGATGCCATTGACTCGTTTTACAAGGGCGCGGATCACTTCATTTGGTTCCGCGGTCGAGTGGAGGGAGAGGACCACCAGATCCAGGGGCAGGGCGAGCAGCAATTGCCGGATGAACTTCTCTCCCTGCACCGGTGTGTAGGAGATGATCGGATTCTCCTCGTAGATGATTCCCCCCTCGAAGGGCACGAGATTGCCAAGGTAGTCCTCGTCCGGCCCGAAGCCGAAGTTCACCGTTGCTCGCGTGGTGAAGCGCATATTGGCGGTCACGCTGGTGACTGCCAGCAGGCCGCCGAATTCGCCGTAGCGTTGCCGGACCAGAAACAGGAGCAACTGCTGATTCTCCGTGGTGCGGATGGCGCTGTTGTAGGCCTCGCGGCCATTCAGAATGACAGAGGGCCCCAGAGACGAACATCCGGTATGAACCAGGGAGGTGAGAGCAAGGGCGATGATCGCAGGAGCGCGCATGGAACTGTCGTCAGTCAGGGGGCGATGAGAAGGCGAGGAGTCTCGACCGCCAGATGAAAACGGACTGGGCCGAGGGATGCACAGGAAATCCTTGATGAGGCTGTGCCGATCCGAAGAGAGTTAGGACTTGGAGCTGTCGAGCACTTATCTTGGTTGCCATGCATTCCTTGCGGGAGTGGCCATCTCTCAGCAACATTCAAGGCTTGCGCCTCCTTCTCGATCAGTCCATGGCAGCAACAGAGAACGGATGAACATTATCAAAGCCAGCTTCTGCACCTGTCTCGTGCTTCTACCCGCGGCAGTGATTGCCCAGGCGCCCGCCGTAGATCTCCATGCTCGCATCGACGCTGCCACTGAGTTGATAAAGGACAAGCTGGTCAGGTGGCGACGAGACTTTCATCAGTTCCCCGAGTTGAGCAACCGTGAGTTTCGTACCGCCAAGATCGTTGCTACTCACTTGGAGAGTCTGGGGCTGACGGTTCGCAAGGAGGTCGCGCACACCGGTGTCCTGGCAGTCCTCCGTGGTGGTAAGCCGGGTCCCATAGTGGCACTGCGTGCGGACATGGATGGCCTACCCGTGGTGGAGATGGTTGATCTGCCCTTCGCGTCCAAGGAACGCTCTGTATACAAGGGCCAGGATGTCGGGGTCATGCATGCCTGCGGGCATGACAATCACGTGGCGATTCTGCTAGGTGTCGCCGAAGTCCTCTGTTCCATGCGCGAAGACCTGCCAGGCACAGTGCTCTTCGTATTCCAGCCGGCCGAGGAGGGTGCTCCTCCGGGGGAAGAGGGTGGTGCTGAGATGATGCTGAAGGAGGGTGCCTTCGCCGATCCTGCGCCCGAAGTCGTCTTTGGCCTGCATGTCTTCCCCGGTCCGGTTGGCTCCCTGAGCTATCGACCAGGAGGAGCCATGGCCAGCTCGGATACTTACAGCATCCTGGTCAAGGGGAAGCAGACCCATGGCGCGGAGCCTTGGGGGGGCGTGGACCCGATCGTCGTCAGTGCGCAGATCGTGTTGGGCATCCAGACAATTGCGAGTCGACAGCTGAACGTCACCAAGACCCCCTCGATCATCACGGTGGGGACCATTCATGGGGGCGTGCGGCACAACATCATCCCTGACCAGGTCGAGCTCACCGGGACGATTCGGACCTTTGATCCAGAAGTACGTCGGGAGATTCATGCTCGCGTGAAGAGGACAGCGGAGAGCATCGCGGCGGCCGCGGGTGCTGTCGCTGAGGTAAGCAGCGAATATGGCATTCCGGTGATGGTCAACGACCCGGAGCTTACGGCGCAGATGTTGCCTACCCTGAAGAGGGTTGCTGGCAATCGCGGTCTGAGCCTGGTGGATCAGCGGACAACAGCGGAGGACTTCGCCTTCTTCTCGCAGCTTGTGCCTGGACTGTACTTCAATCTTGGTGTGACTCCAGACGGCGAGGATTCTCTCAGCGTAGCTCGCAACCACTCGCCTTACTTCTTCGCGGACGAAAAGGCCTTGCCTGTCGGAGTGCGAGCCATGGCAAACCTTGCAATCGACTATATGCAGTCGAAGTGAAACCCTAGATCAGCGGTCTTGGATGTGCAGTCCGTTGGGGCCGCCAGAATTCGCTGTAAGAACATCGGGGGCGCCGTCACCATTCACGTCGCCGAGGGTCAGCCAGTAGGTGACCGCATCGCGGTCACCAAAGACCGCGGATTCGGGGAAGCCCCCGGCATCATTGTTCAGGTAGACCACGTTGCTGCGGTTGACGTGCGCGGCAACCAGGTCGAGGTCGCCGTCACCGTCCATGTCGCCAGCGGCGAGGCTGAAGCACATCTCTCCGGCTCTCCCGAAGCGGATGGCATCTGCGAACTCGCCTGTACCATCGCCGAGATACAAGGCCTTGCGTTCGGGTGCGTTGGCGTAGGCAAGGTCAGTGAAGCCGTCGCCGTTGATGTCGGCGGCTAACACAGCCAGGCTATGGTCGGTGGCAGGTCCACAGGCCTTGCCTTGATCGAAGGCCCCGGCACCGTTGTTGAAATGCACCGTGCTTTGCGTTTCCCGGTTGGCCAGGGCGATGTCCGGGTGGCCATCGCCGTTGAGATCTGCGACGCAAAGGGAAATCGTGTCGCTGTCCTTCTCGCCAACATGACTGCCGAAGACGAACTGACCGCGGCCGCGATTCAGGTAGATGCTATTCGGCTCGCGGCGATTCGCGCTGATGATGTCGATCAAGCCATCACCGTTCAGGTCTGCCAGCACGACATCTCTGGTGTTGCTATCGCCAGGTCCGATCTTGGGTCCAGGGGCGAATGCCCCGCTGCCGTCATTCCAGAAGATCTGGTTTGGCAGGTGGTCGTTGCCGACCAGGGTGTCCAGATCGCCATCCCCATCCAGGTCCGCGAGGGGGGCGGCGTAGCTGGTCTGCAAGTCGCTACCGAGCTTTCTGGCCGTATTGAAGCGGCCTTCTCCAGCGTTGATGAGGATCCAATTCTGACCTGGCCAATGCCGCCCGTTGGCGATGCTGGCGTCCAGATCTCCATCGCCGTCCAGGTCGCCGAGGGCGACCGAGGCGCTGCGATCCAGTACTCCGGGGCCGAGGGGCTTGGATTCGAAGCGCAGGGACTGGGCGCTTGCCCCCGACAGAAGGTACGCGATCAGAAGACATGACCATAAGGAACGAACTGCATTCATGGCGAGACTTGCTAGCTCCTTGAGTTGGAGACGCTGCTGAACCGCTAAGCGATGGCTTCGAGTTCTTCCCACCGCGCGTACAGTTTCTGCAGGCGCTCCTCGGCGTTCTTGCGCTCAGCGGAGAGATCGTTCGCCGCCGAGCTGCCGGCAGTATACAGCTCCGGATCCGCTAGTCGCAGATCCAGAGCTTGTAACTCCGCTTCACGGGCATGGATTTGGTCCGGGAGTTTCTCTAGTTCCGCGCGTTCTCGCGTGCTCAGTTTTCGATTCTTGGTCTTGGGCTCGCCGGTTTTGGCTTGGGGTAGTCTTGATTTCGCTCGTGCCTGCTCTTGGCTCGCCTCTTGCGCCAACTTGGCGAGCAGGTCGCTGAGGTCGCCATGATGCACCCGGTGCCGACCGTCGATGCCCAGATGCAAAATCTTGGTTGCCACCCTGTCCAGGAACCAGCGGTCGTGACTCACGATGATGGCGGATCCGGCGAAGGCGATGAGAGCTTCCTCGAGGACGCGCAGAGTCATCAAGTCCAGGTCATTGGTAGGTTCGTCCAGGACGAGGACGTTGCCGCCGATGGCGAGAAGTTTGGCGATGAGAAGGCGGTTCTTTTCGCCACCGCTGAGCTCCCCAACCGCTGTTCGAAACAGGCGGCTTGGGAAGAGGAAGCTCTCCAGGTAGCTCTCTAAGCGAATGCTGCGGCCATCGACAAACACGTGGTCATTGCCCTGTCCGAGCTCTTCGAGCACGGTCTTGTTCGGGTCCAAGTCCTGACGAGACTGATCGATATACGAGAACTGCAGCGTTGGCCCCAACTTGACCTGACCTTGATCCGCTGCCAGTTCTTGTAGACAGATACGGAGCAAACTGGTCTTTCCCGCGCCGTTGGGGCCGATGATGCCAAGCCTCTCACCATTGCCGATCTCGAGATCTAGATCACTGAAGAGGCTGCGTCCGCCGAAGGACTTGCCGACTCCTTGCAGATGGATGACACGATTGCCCAATCGGTGTTGGCAGGGGATCTTGAAGCTGAGTTCGTCTTGCCCTGCATCCGGTGCAGCCGACACCAAGTCCTGGTAGCGCTGGATTCGGGCCTTGGACTTGGTTGTGCGCGCAGGAGGTCCCCGTCGCATCCATTCTGTTTCGCGCCGCAGCAGGTTCTGTCTGCTCGACTCCTCGCGATTCTCGCGCGCCAGACGATCGGCGCGACCCTGCAAGTAATCGACGTAGCTGCCTCGGTACTCGTGTACTTGCCCGGCGTCGATTTCGACGATGCGATTGACGACTCGATCCAGGAAGTAGCGGTCGTGGGTCACCAGAACCAGCGCTGCCCGCGATTGGAGGAGATGAGCCTCGAGCCAGGCGATGACCTCCGTGTCCAGGTGGTTGGTGGGCTCGTCCAATAGCAGCAAGTCCGGGTCGCTGAGCAGGAGGCGAGCCAGGGCGACTCTGCGTCTCTCGCCACCGGAAAGTGGTGCGCAGTTGGCATCTGGATCGCTCAGCCCGAGAGAGTGAATGAGAGCTTCGACGCGATGCTCGACATCGTGGCCACCGAGAGAATCGAGACGGATCTCGAGATCGGCCTGCTTTGAGAGGAGCTTGTCCATCGCCTCCGGGCTTAGGGGCTCGGCCAGTTTCTCGTGGATGGCTTCGAGCTCCACCAGGACCTGATCGCGTCCGGCGAGCCCCTGCAGAGCATTCGCCCGGACGCTCAGGTTCTCGTCGAGCACAGGATCTTGCTCCAGGTAGCCCAGGCGTAGTCCTCGGCGGGAGCTCAGAACGCCAGCATCGGGGACTTCGACTCCGGCCATGATGCGGAGCAGAGTTGACTTCCCAGAACCGTTGGCACCGACGATTCCGACGCGATCCCCTGCGTCGATCAAGAATTGCACCTGATTCAGGAGGTTGCGTTCGCCGTAGCGTTGCTCGATGTCTTCGAGGGAGAGTAGGGCCATTGGCCATGAGCATGCCAGTCGCATGGCCTCGATTCCCTGTAGAATTGCCCTATGAATCCTTAGGGCGAGTCAAGAGCCGCCCGCTTGTCTTGATCTTTCCCCTAGCTTGGCTCATCTTCTCATCGCTATGTGCCTGCGCCCCATTCATCTCATGCTCACGGCCCTGCTCATCCTGGCAGCCACCTTGCCAGGGCAGCAAGCGGCCGCACCGGGCTTGTTGCACGATTTCCAGCTGCCGAGTGGTGATGAGTTGTCCTGGCGGGCGATCCCTTGGCGCGACTCGTTTGCGGCAGGTGTGCTCGATGCCGATAAGGCGGACAAACCTGTGCTCCTTTGGGCTATGAATGGGCATCCCCTGGGATGTACATGAAACAACGGCGTCCAGGGCAGACAGTTGGTCTGGCCCGATCAAGCGGTTCAGGAGCTGAGCGCGGAATTCATCCCCTGCGCCGACGAGGTCTTTCGTTTGCAGAACGGTGGGGATGCGGAGTGCAAGCTCTTTCAGCGCTTCTGTGACTTAGGCCACTACCGGGAACCCAAGAAGACGCGTCAGGGGATCTACGCGGTCTCCGCCAGCGGTATTCTCCTGGGTTCGATCAATAGCCAGAGTCCGCAACGTGTGGCGTCGATGCTCAGCACGGCGCTCGAGAAATGGCGCCAGCTTTCGGTCGAAGAACGTGGGCTCGAGGAGGCGCAGCGGCAGGCCTTGGCATCGACCTGGCGTTGGGACAAGGCTCGGCCCACTGCGGGTCTTATCCTTGAGGTTACCAGCCGGGATCTCCTTGAGGACGAGAGCGCTGCGCGCGAGGATAGACGCGGACGGCGGCGATTCAGCTGGACTAAGGAAGCCTGGAATCGAGACTATGCCTGGTTCTCAGCCGACGAGATAGCGAGCTGGATCCCTGAGGATCTGGAAGCGGGCGCCAGCAAGGACCTGCCTGCCAGGCATGTTGAGCGCCTCGCGCGATTCCATCTCATGGATAACGTCCGCGGGCAGACATCTGCCTATGAGCGCGCGGAGATCAGCTTGGCAGAACTTCGCATGCGGATTGAGTCCAAAGCGGGCGATGAGATCGTTCTGAGTCTCAGTGGATCGACCAGAGCAGAAGTGGAGAAGGGCGAGTACGCCCGGGGTTTTGCTACCGCTTTGGAAGGAGATGCTATCTGGAATCGGCAGCTGAAGAAGTTCACCAGCTTCGACCTATTCGCCCGTGCTGAGAGTTGGGGCTACACGCGCTTCAACAACCGCCGGCGCGGGCCGAAGTCTCGCGCCGTTGGCGTCTTGCTGCGGCAGGCGCCGGCGGATGCTCCCCAGGTCGCGCCCGCTTTCATTTGGGAATATGGCTGGCCACGTAGGCGATAGCTCTCTGGATCTGGAATTCGTCAGGGCGCAGTTTCCGGCCCTCGCCACGGATTGGGCACTGATGGACAACGCGGGCGGGAGTGTTCCTTGTCGGCAAGTCATCGATCGGGTTGCCAGGCACATGCGCGAGCTGCCGGTGCAGTTGGGAGCAAGCTACGATCTCTCGGTACGGGCCAGAGAAGCGGTGGATGCTGGCCGGCAGGCGATGGCCGAGCTCTTTGGCGCTTCGCGGGAAGAGATCGTCCTCGCTGCATCGGCGACCGTCTTGACCCAGGCCTTGGCTCGGTCCCTGCGCCCTCTATGGCAAGAGGGCGATGAAGTCATCGTGACCAATCTCGATCACGAGAGCAATATCGGCCCCTGGCGGCGGCTCGAAGAGAGCGGCATACGGGTCCGCGAGTGGCGTTGCCGTGAAGATGACCTGTCCCTGGATCCAGCTGACCTGGAAGTCCTCCTCAACGACCGAACTCGCCTGGTTGCTTTCACGCATTGCTCCAACATTGCTGGCAGCATCCTGGACGTGCCGAAGATCACGGCAACGGTGCGTGCAGCTGGTGCTTTGAGTTGTGTTGACGGGGTGGCCTTCGCTCCACATCGACGAGTCGACCCCGCTGGGCTTGGCGCCGACTTTTACCTGGCGAGTCTGTACAAGACCTACGGTCCGCATCTCGGTCTCCTCTATGGGCGCCGCGAAGTTCTCGCGGCTGCCAGAGGCGAGAATCACTTCTTTGTTTCTGAATCGGCGCTGCCTTTGAAGCACGAGGCAGGAAACGTGAACTACGAGCTCTGTGCTTCGTTGGCGGGCATCGTCGAGTACTTGCGCCTCTTGGGTAGCAGGCATGGGCTAGGTGAGCAGGCCTGTCTGGACTCTTGTTTCGAGTTGATTGCCGCGCAAGAGAGCCGTCTTGCTGCTCGCCTACTTGGCTTTCTGGGCGAACATCCGCGAGTTCGTGTCCTGGGCATGGTGAACGCGGATCCTGAGAAACGTGTGCCGACGATCTCTTTTCTCGTGCCTGGGATGAGTTCTCGCCAATTGGTTACTCAACTGGACGAGCACAAGATCGCTATGCGACATGGTCACTTCTATGCCTATCGTCTGGTCAAGGATCTCGGACTGGACCTGGAGGATGGGGTGCTGCGTGTGAGTTTGCTGCACTACAACACGGAGCAGGAAGTCGAGCGCTTGATCGAAGTGCTCGATGGGCTGCTCTAGCGCGGTAGGAGATACTTCGCTTCGATGGACCTGAGGTCTCGCGCGAAGAGGCGGCGAAAAGAGCTTGCCTGTCCCCGTCCTGTCAGCGCCATGGCCAGGTACTCGTAAAAGGCAGGCCGATAGTCCGGCTCGCCGGCTCTGATGAGGAAGTTGAAGAGGGCATAGCTTTGGGCGTACTTGAGCGGCTGCTTGGTCGAGGCTGCAAAGTCGGAGCTCTTGAAGTTGAGCAGGCGATGCAGGCCATATGGCTTCTTCTCCTTGCTCAGTCGCCGGTAGTGAGAGGCATTGACACGGCTTGGATTCCAGCCAGCACGGCCCGGGACTTCCGAGACCATTCCTGCGGACATGAATTCTGCCCAGGCTTCATCGAGCCAGCCGGGCAGTCCACCTCTCCCGCGCGTAGATCCGGCCGTGAGGTGGTAGAGGAGGGCATGGGTGCCCTCGTGAAAGAGGGCGAAGGGTCGACCGCTCGCCATCATCCAGGTGTAGAGAATCTCTTCATCCGTAGAAAACCAGGCGCCAACGTTGTCGCTCAGTGCGGGGATTTCAGTTTGATCGCCATAGACTGAGACCTTGATCGGCTCAATCAGCTCCCGTAGCTGGAGTCGATCCTGAAAGATGGCGAAGAACGCCAGGTAGAAGTACTCGAGCTCGTACAGGGTGTTCAGGCAGTTCTGCAAGCTGGCATTGCTGCGCAGGGCGAAGTGTTCGCTGCGCAGGGTCCATGCGGTCGCCCAGTCTGAGCGTCGCTCGGTCAGGCTCTCGAATTTGCCCTGGGACTTGTCAATCGGCAGCAGCCATTCGCCGCGACTTTGTCGATGGCCGAGAGCCGCGTTGGCCTCTGGGTTGTCGGGCTCGAGGGCGAGCACATGCCATGAGAAGATCCGAGCTTCATGCAGCAGGCCTTCGTCGGCGGCTCTTCGTGCGAGGGCATTGAGGTCTGCCGTCGAATTGTTCCGCACCTTTCGCAGGTCGGCGAAGATCTCACGCTGGCGTTCGGCGATGCTCGAGATGGTCTTGATCCGGGAGCGCTCGATCCACTGCTCCCGAGTGCCCACCTGGATGGCGATCTTGTCCTCTAGTTGGAGAAGTACACGACCACTGACTACGCTCCCACGCAGGAGTTCGACCCGGTCGCGTGTGTCGTTGCCGGGTGCTTGGGCGGCAATGAGAGTCAGACTGAGAAGAGTTCCTAGCATTGAGCTGAGATGATCGGGCTGCTGCCGATGGTCTTGAATGGATCATAGCCAGGAGTCCAGGAATCCGAGCACCTGCGAGTCCCGCGATCGGATCTCCGCTATGCTCGAGGCTGCTCAGCTTCCGTACCAGCCCAGGACTCCTGCGTGAACGGCTCGTCTCTCACTCTTCTCCTGCTCATTCTCTGCAGTCCTTTCGTGACAGCACAGGAAAGCGGGGAGATCGATTTCAACCGGGACATTCGCCCGATCCTCGCCGAGAACTGCTTTGCATGCCACGGTCCGGACGCGGCGGTCCGCGAGGCCGATTTGCGCCTGGACACGCCAGCGGGGATCTACGCGGATCTCGGTGCAGGCTATGCCGCCATCGTCCCTGGAGACCTGGATATGAGTGTGCTTTTGGAGCGAGTACGGGCGGAGGACTCCCTGGATCGCATGCCGCCAGAAGAGGCGGGTAAGGAGCTAACGGCTGAGGAGATCGCGAGTATCGAAGCTTGGATTAGAGCTGGCGCAGAATGGCAGGAGCACTGGTCCTTCATGTCTGCAGAGCGCCCGGAGATACCGGTGGCCAAGGCCCACGCCTCCTGGCCCAAGAATCCGATCGATGACTTCGTGTTGGCCCGGATGTCTGCCGCGGGATTGCAGCCAGGGATGGCGGCCGAACCAGCAACCTGGTTGCGCAGGGTGAGCCTGGATTTGACCGGCCTACCGCCGAGTCTCCGCGAGTTGGACGATTTCTTGTCCGACAAGTCCGCGCAAGCCAAGGACCGAGTCTTGGATCGGCTCTTTGCTTCGCCGCGCTACGGGGAGCACATGGCTTCGGCCTGGTTGGATGCTGCGCGCTACGCCGACACCCACGGCTACCACTACGACAACGAAAGGAGTATGTGGCGATGGCGGGATTGGGTCATAGATGCCTACAACCGCAATCTGCCCTTCGATCAGTTCACCGTGGAGCAGCTGGCGGGAGATCTACTCGAGGAGCCGAGCCTGGAGCAGCGCATCGCCACCGGTTTCAATCGCAATCACCCGATCAATTGGGAGGGCGGGATCATTCCCGCCGAGTATCTCAACGAGTACGTCGTCGACCGAGTCGATACTACATCCACAGTGTGGATGGGGCTGACCATGGGATGCGCGCGCTGCCATGACCATAAGTTCGACCCTATCAGTCAGCGCGAGTACTACCAGTTCTACGACTTCTTCAATCAAGTCGCCGAGCAGGGGGCTGATGGTCAACAGGGCAACGCGGCGCCTTTCTTGCCGGTGCCCAGCGAAGACCAGCGCCGACGGTCGGCTGATCTAGAGGCGGCGATCCTGAGTCTGGAGGCCGAACGAGCTATTCCCAATCCAGAGCTGGACCTCGCTCAGGAGGCCTGGACAGCGGAGATTCGCAGCCGAGACGCTCGGGACTGGCAGACCCTCGAGCCATTCAGCTTCCACGCCTGGCATGCGGCCGAACTCGAGTTGCAGGCGGATCAGTCACTGCTTGCCAAAGGTCCGCATGCGGTGCAGGAAGTCTATGAGTTGATTTCCTTTACCGAACTCGAAGAGATCTCGGCCATACGTCTCGAGGCCATGGCAGATGTATCCCTGCCCGGTTCGGGTCCAGGCCGAGCCTCGCACTCAAACATCGTGCTCTCAGAATTCGAGGTCGAAATTGCGCCATTACATGCGCCTAGTCGTCGTGAGCCGGTCAAGTTCGTCGCGGCGGAGGCTGACCACGAGCAGGAGAATTTCGCCGCTGTGAAGGCCATCGATGGCATCAACGAGACCGGTTGGGCCCTCTCGGGGGCCGCCTATGGCGAAGATCGGATTGCGGTCTTCGTTCCGGATCGTCCCTTCGGATTCGCAGGTGGGACGGCGCTGCGCATCCTGATTCGCCATGAGTCACAATTCTCACAACATGCGATCGGCCGTTTCCGACTCGCGGTCAGTGGCTCAACAGAACCTGGCTTCGCGGCGACGCGGATGGGGCCCTGGCAGAAGGCTGGTCCCCTCGGTCTTGGCCTAGGTCGGAAGAACCACAGTATTGTGTATCCACCGGAGGCGGCTGTCGATCCGGCAAGCGAGCTAGGTATGCCCGCTATCGAATGGCGGCCAGTGGATGATCTCGACGGGCGGGTGCATTCCTTTGATGGGGGCGGTCGACAGGGTGTGACCTATCTTCGCCGTCATCTCGATGCGCCGGAGGATCGCGAGGTCGTCGCCTGGGTGGGGTCGGATGATGGCATTCGGATCTGGCTCAATGGCGAGTTGGTGCACGATCGTGATGTCCCCCGCGGGGCCGCTCCGGATCAAGACTCTGTGCCTATGACTCTGCGTCGTGGTGCGAACGAACTCCTTCTGAAGATCGTCGACCATGGTGGGGAGTCTGGTTACTACTTCGTCCTGCGCGAAGACCTGGATCTCGGTCAGCCCCTGTCAGCGCTCAGCGCTGTCCTCAGGCCAGAGGCGCCGAGGCATGCCGGCAAGGACGCGCGGGTCCAAGACCTCTTCCGGAGCATGGTCTCGACCGAGTGGCGTGAGTCCAAGTCTCGGCTGGACGAGCTCGCGGCTGCGCAGCGAGAGCTCAGCGAAGAGATCCCCAGTACGATGATCATGCAGGAGCGTTCCGAGCGACGGGTCAGCAGGGTCCTCATGCGCGGTGCCTATGATCGCCCACTAGAGGAAGTGCAGGCGGCGGTTCCCGCAAGTCTGCCAGAACTCGCTGCAGACAGGCCAGCGAATCGCCTGGCCCTGGCCAGATGGCTGGTCGATCCGAAGCATCCCCTCACTTCCCGTGTGCAGGTGAACCGTCTCTGGGCGCGTAGCTTTGGCAGAGGACTCGTCGAGACTCTGGATGACTTCGGTGTGCAGGGCGCCCTGCCCAGTCATCCCGAGCTCTTGGATTGGCTAGCGGTGGAGTTCACCGAAGAGGGCTGGGATGTGCAGTCGATGTTGCGGCTGATCATGACCTCGGCGACTTATGCTCAGGATTCGGCAGCCAGCACTGAGTCCCTGCTGATTGACCCGGAGAACCGCTGGCTTGCGCGCGGAGCGCGGTTCCGCCTGTCAGCAGAGGAGATTCGTGACCAAGCCCTTTACGTTTCGGGGCTGCTGATCGAGAAGCTCGGTGGGCCCTCGGTGAAACCCTACCAGCCCGAGGGGCTATGGCGTGAGGTCGGTAGTGACGTCAACGGCTTCACCGCCAATCGCTACATGCCTGGGGAAGGCGAGGATCTCTATCGCCGCAGCCTCTATACCTTTCGCAAGCGGTCTGTGCCGCCCCCCAACCTACTGGTCTTCGATGCCAACGCCCGCGAGACCTGCATGGTCGCACGCGAGCGGACGAACACCCCTCTGCAGGCACTGGTCCTTCTCAATGACCCAACCTACGTGGAAGCCGCGCGGGCCTTGGCCCAGCGCATGCTCACGGACGACCATGGGACTGATCGGGAGCGTATCGACTCAGGTCTACGTCGCATTCTCGGTCGGCCTGGGAAGAGCGGCGAACTCGAGATGCTAGCTGGCCTCTTGGTTGAACTCCGCGCGACCTACACAGAGGATGAAGAGTCCGCAAGGCAGCTTATCGCCGTGGGCATGAGTCCACCGCCCCAGGGTATCGATGCAGCTGAGCTCGCCGCCTGGACGCTTCTCGCCAGCACAGTTCTCAATCTAGATGAGGCGATCAATCGCAACTGATATGGAACCGACCTACACAGAGCAGGCAGAACTCAGCAGACGGCGCTTTCTCGCTCGGAGCAGCCTCGGGCTCGGCGCGGCCGCCCTTGCCAGCTTGAGCGGCAGATCCCTAGTCGGGAGCGAGAGCATGCCCCTTGGTCCTGCTCCCGGTTGGGGGAAGGCCAAACGAGTTATTTACCTGCACCAGTCCGGTGCGCCTTCGCAGATCGACCTCTTCGACCACAAGCCTGGTCTACGCGCATTGCAGGGCTCGGAATTGCCGGATTCGATCCGCAATGGTCAGCGTCTCACCGGCATGACTTCTGGCCAGGACTCGTTCCCCATAGCTGCCAGCAAGTTTGCATTCAAGCCTGCTGGTGAGAGTGGTGCGATGATCAGCGAGCTTCTGCCGCGGACCGCTGGAGTTGCGGACAAGCTCTGCATCATTCGCTCGCTGCACACGGAGGCGATCAACCACGACCCGGCGATCACTTTTTTTCAGACCGGGTTTCAGCAACCGGGGCGGCCATCCATGGGCTCCTGGTTGAGCTATGGATTGGGGACAGACAACGAGAATCTGCCGGCCTTTGTCGTGCTGATTTCGCAGGGCAGTTCACGCCGCGATTCGCAGCCCCTCTTTGCCAGGCTATGGGGTAGTGGTTTCCTCCCTTCGGAACACCAGGGTGTGCCCCTGCGTGCGGGAGAGGATCCGGTTCTCTACCTCTCTGATCCGCCCGGAGTCGATCGTGAAACCAGGCGACGCATGCTCGACCGGCTCGCGGCTCTCAACGAGAAGCAACTCGAGGAGAGGGGGGATCCGGAGATCGCTGCACGCATCGCACAGTACGAGATGGCCTTTCGGATGCAGATCGCCGTCCCGGATCTCGTTGACCTGTCTGCAGAGAGTCCTGAGGTCTTCAAGCTCTACGGCGAGGATGCGCGCAGACCAGGCAGTTACGCAGCCAACTGCCTATTGGCCAGGCGCCTTGTTGAGCGAGGGGTGCGCTTCGTCCAGCTCTACCACCGCGGTTGGGACCAGCACGAGAACTTGCCCAGCGAGATCAGCCTGCAGTGCAAGGACACGGACCAGGCTTCAGCAGCCCTGATTCAGGACCTCGATCGCCTCGGACTCCTGGAGGACACCTTGGTGATTTGGGGCGGAGAATTTGGACGCACGGTCTACTGCCAGGGTCCGCTGAGTGACGAGGTCTATGGCCGGGACCACCATCCGCGTTGCTTCTCAGGTTGGTTGGCAGGGGCAGGTGTCAACGCGGGGACCAGTTACGGTGAGACCGACGACTTCTCCTACAACATAGTCAAGGACCCGGTGCACGTGCATGACTTCCATGCCACCATCTTGCATTGCCTCGGTATCGATCACGAGCAGTTGACCTACCGGCACAAGGGCCGCGACTTTCGACTGACCGATGTGCAGGGGACTGTGGTCAGGGCTCTGGTCAGCTAGTTGCAGCTGCGGCACTACTTGGACGAGATCGTGGAGATCATCAAATGAGAGTCAGTTTTGTCGCCATGCGTGATGGCACGCCCGAGGATTACGATCTGATCGATGCGAACGATCGGGAGTCTCTGGCGGAATTACCGAATCGCATCCTCGCCCACCTGCGACTGATCGCGGAGGACGATGGTGCCTACCAGATTGACCGCCTGCAGCACGCCCTGCAGACGGCAACTCGAGCCGAGCGTGATGGAGCCGGTGACGAGTGGGTCGTAGCAGCCTTGATTCACGATATCGGTGACTTGCTCGCCCCTTGCACCCACGGAGCCTACGCCGCAGAGATCCTTGCTCCCTTCGTCAGTGAGGAAGTCTGCTGGGTCGTGCGCCATCACCCGCTCTTCCAACGCTACTACTTCGCCAATCTCAGCAAGGAGCAGCGATCCGTGCGGGAGCGATATCGTGAGCACGAGTACTACCAGCGGACCATCGAGTTCTGCGAGAACTGGGATCAATGCTCCTTCGATCCGGAGTACGACAGTTTTCCCTTGGAGCACTTCGAGCCTGCTCTGCGTCGCATCTTCGCTCGCGAGCCATTTGCGAATCGGGATTAGTGGTCACCGCGGAATCGAAAACTCAGCCATCATCTCTTCCAAAGCTCGTACTGCAGCAGAAAGAGCGTGCTGGCGAAAGCCATACAGAATTCGCAGGCTGGGTACTTCTCTACCAGGCATTCGCCGTACTTGTTCGAGGGTGTCCGCGATCCAGAGATTGACCAGGTCCTGCAGCTGACCGGGAGCGAGATCAATCCAGCTATCATCGCGCCGATCCTGCATGCGCGCTGGGAGCTCTGGGTCACTGGGTAGACTGAGGCGTCGGCCGAAGCACCAGAGCCAGACCAGGGCCTCCGCCTTTTTTCCGATGACCTCGATGACCCGGCCGCGCTGGGTGGGATCGACGGCTTGGGTCTGGAAGTACTCAGTGCCATAGATGGAGTGAAAGAGTGCGGCGTCACAGAGCTCGGAACTTGCCTGCCACTTCTGTAGAAGGGCCGCGGTGCCCTGCAGGTGTTGGAGGAGCTCCTCCTGCGAATTATGCGCAATGCGGTGGATGCCGAGCTCGTGAAGAAGATCGATGCGGGTCTGGGCAGACTTGGACATGAGGACCTAGAGTAGATTCTGGTCCCTGACGAGAGCAATCGGTTGATGAGCGAAGATCGCGTGATTCTGGATACCGCTGCCTTTCTGGATTCGGAACAGGCGCGAGGCTGCGTGGGATGTACTCGGGAGGAGCGCCAGTCCATCGTGCAGCGATTCCTGCAGGCCTGCTATCAAGACCTGGGAAGGGTTCCCCGGCTGCTCGATGGCGAGGGCATGAGCCAGCTGCTCGGGCAGGCACTGGCCAGGTACTATGCGGTCCGCGATCCCCTGATAGAGAAGACCGAGGCGGTGTTGCTCGCCTACCTGGACTTTCTGGAGGCCGAACAGGTGGTGACCCAGGCCTTCGAAGTTCGAGCTGCCCTTGCCGCGAAGTTCAGCGTATTCCAGGAGCTTGTGCAGTCCGGCGCTGCGCATGCTGATGGACTTGCGGTGACTGGCCCGGGCAAGACGGTGCATCATCAGGTTGAGCGCGTGGGCAGGAATGATCCCTGTCCATGTGGGAGTGGGAAGAAGTTCAAGAAGTGCTGTTGGCAGCTGGGCAAAGCAACCTGACGACTCTCGCGGCGCGTATGGCTCCGAACGCTCGGTCTCAGGGCCGATCCCCGACAGGCTGCACCGAATTGAGACAATGCGGGCTCGCGAAGAGTCATCCTTGCCGGGGGCAGCCGATGAGAGACGGGGTATCTGGCGATGATTAGATTTTGCGGATCGCGACTCTGCCTCCTGCTGGCCACAGTCTTGCCGATGAGTTGTGGTGGTGGAGGCAGCTCAGGAGGCGGCGGGGGTGACTTCGGCCTCAGTCAACGGATCCAGGTGAGTGGACTCACATTCCCCACGGGCCTGCCGCAGCCTCAGAGCATGGTGCCGGTGCGCGCCTTCCCCAATCTCGTCTTCAATCGACCGCTCTTTCTGACCGCTCCCCCCGACGGCAGCAATCGCATATTCGTCGTCGAACAGAACGGAGTGATTCGCGTCTTTCCCAATGATGAGAACGTCATTGCAAGCACGGTCTTTCTGGACATCCGAACCCAGGTTCTGAGTCCAGGCGGTGAGGAGGGCCTCCTCGGCTTTGCTCTTGCTCCTGACTACGCGGCGAGCGGGTACTTCTATACCTACTACTCGGTTGCTTCGCCGCGGCGCACACGACTGTCGCGATGGCGAGTTTCAACCGGAGATCCGAATCTTGCCGATGCGAGCAGTGAGGAAGTGTTGCTGAGTATCCCGCAGCCCTTCAGCAACCACAATGGTGGCAGCATGGCCTTTGGGCCAGATGGCATGCTCTATCTAGCTGTGGGCGACGGCGGTAGCGGTAACGATCCACAAAACAACGCGCAGGATCTGACCAACCTCCTCGGCAAGGTTCTCCGTCTCGCCGCTGACGGCAGTATTCCCCCGGACAACCCATTTGTGTCTGGAGTAGCCGGCGAGCGCGGGGAGATCTGGGCCTATGGCCTGCGTAATCCCTGGCGTGGGAGCTTCGATCGTAGTACGGGAGATCTATGGCTCGGGGATGTCGGTCAGAACAGCAGGGAAGAGATCGACATTATCTTGCGCGGCAGGAACTACGGCTGGCGGGTTTACGAGGGCGATCAATCGAACATAAACCCGAACTCGTACCCTCCTTCGGCCTACGAACAGCCGATCGTGACCTATAGCCACCAAGTGGGTAGGAGTGTGACCGGAGGCTACGTATACCGTGGCTCCCGCCTGGCCGACCTGATTGGGGCTTACCTCTACGCGGACTTTGGTTCAGGTCGTGTCTGGGCCCTCGTCCGCGAGGCTGGTCAGGTGCTGAGCAATGAACTCGTCGCATCGGTACCGACGCCGGCTTCGTTTGGTGAAGACGAAGCCGGGGAGTTGTACATCTGCTCCTTCGATGGGAATATCTATCGCTTGGAGGAGAGCAACCCAGGTGCGGGCGGCCAGCTTCCACCGACTTTGTCAGCCACCGGTTTGTTCAGCGATGTTCCAAGTCTGACCCCTTCACCAGGGCTCATCGAGTATCAGGTCAATTCGCCGCTCTGGTCGGACAATGCCATCAAGCGTCGTTGGCTAGCCCTGCCTGGCACGGCAAGAATGACCTTCGATCCAATCGAAGCCTGGGACTTGCCGATCAGTTCTGTCTTGGTCAAGCACTTCGAGATCGAGGTCTCCCCGGGGCAGATACAACGTTTGGAAACCAGGGTCTTGCTCAAGCACAGCATGGGATGGCAAGGCTACAGCTATCGCTGGAATCCTCAGCAGACCGACGCCGACCTGCTGAGCACATCGGCAACCGAGCTGCTGACCATCAGCGATGGAATGGGCGGGCAGCGCCTGCAGACCTGGTACTACCCGAGCAGAAATGATTGCCTGGCTTGTCACACGTCCGCTGCAGGTCGGGTTCTAGGACTGCGAACGCGTCAGATGAATCGCAACTACCCCTACCCGGCGCATGTGGACAACCAGCTGCGTACGTGGAATCACATCGAGCTATTCACCCAGGACATCGGGTCTTCGAGTCAGTACGAAGCCCTCCCGGATCCCATGGATTCGACTTTGCCCCTAGCCGATCGAGCTCGCTCCTACTTGGCAGCCAACTGTGCCAATTGTCATCTGCCGGCTGGACCGACTCCCGTTGACATGGATCTGCGCTACAGCCAGGCCATGTCGTCGACCAATACCCTGGCCGTGCTTGCGAGTAATCCGACCAGCCCCGGGGCGCTCAGGATCATGGCCGGCAACAAGGAGCAGAGCGACCTTTGGGAGCGTCTGCGGCGCCGGGATGCCTTTGGCATGCCGAGCCTGGGCAGCAACCTGGTGCATCAGGCGGCTGTGGACTTGCTCGGGCTCTGGATCGATTCTGGCGCTGGAAACTAGCGAACCAGGTGCCAGCGGGTCTGCCGACCGCCGATATAGGTGACGCCTTTGCCGTCGAAGACCGCATCCTGCTCGAGCTTGATCTGTACCTCTTGTCCGGACCACTCTGGTACCGGGACCCGCACATTACCTTCAATGGCGTAGCAGGTATTTGCATGGAGGAGCCAGTCGCCGCGAATCGGGGTCGGCCCCTGGTTGTCCCACATGCCGATGGTCGGTCCTGCGGCATGGCCGTGAAAACCGATGGGATGAGTATAGGTGCTGCTGACGATGCCCTCGGAGGCACAGGCTTCGCGGGTTGCTGCCAGGATCTCGTTGCCGCTGCGCCCGGCGACATAGTTGCCGGTAAGCAGGTCCTGCCAGCGGTTGCCAATTGCCAAGGCCTCGATCAAGCCCTGGGGTATCGACCGCTCGTCCGGACGGAGCACGTAGGCCATCTCCTGGGTGTCCGTATTCAGGCGAAGGTAAGTGATGCCCACATCCGTGTGCAGCACATCGCCACGTTCGATAACTACGTCGCCGCTTTTGCCGACAATGGGCCCGGCTTCCTCACCAGATAGGTCAGGGCGCTGCAGATTGACTGAAGGTTGAAACCAGATGTCCAGGCCCAGGTCCGAGTATTGCTGCCGGATGAACCAGGCCACGTCGTTGGTGGTGGTGACGCCTGGGGTGATGACCTTGTTGGAGAAGGCCTCCGCGATCACCGAGCGCGCGATTTGCACGATCTGGGGATAGACCGCCATTTCCATCGCGCTGCGGGTTTCCAGCCAGCGGATGCACAAGGCTTCGGCCGAAATCAGCTTGGCCCGATCATCCGCGCTGAGGGAGACTTCCAATTGAGCGCGCAGGCCGGAACTCAGGCCATCGCCAAGAGCCCAGTTCTCGCTGCTGTTGATGCCGATCTTCTTCGGTTGGCGTTCTGCGATGACTTCCGCCAAACGGGCCCATTGGTCTTCCTTGCTGCCGCCGTCCCAGGCGCTCGTGTACAGATCACCGATGCCGTAGCGGCTGACGGCAAGTTGCTCGAGCTCCTCGCCGGGGCCGCGGTCGAAGAACACGAGCATGGTGGTTCGCCGAGCAGCGAAGACTGGTTCGGGGACCAGGCTGTAGAACACCGGATCCTCGTTGTATTCCCTTGCGATCACCAACCACATGTCGATGCCAGTTTCGCGCATCAGCTTTGGCAGGAGATTCTGCAGGCGGTCGCGGAGGATTCGGTTCACAGTCGCGGCGCGTTCGCGATGGGGCAGGATTGCGGGGCGACCTTCGATCTCATAGCCCTGGTTCCAGTCGGACTGGGCAGGCAGAAACTGAGTCAAGGCAAGATAGCACAGGGTCGAGAAGGTTAGGCGCATGGCTGCAGCTCGGTGAAGTCTAGAAGGGGTCTCAGCTATCGATCAACTCGTAGATGTTGTGACCCAGGTAGCGCAATCGTTCGAGCTCCACCAAGCGATCCCAGACCTCTTGCGGGTACTGCTCCGGCGGCTTGATGCCGGTAATTTGCGAGCTCTCACCCTTGCTCAAGGGGTCGTGGCCGAGTTGCGACTCCTCGTCCAGTCTGGCCAGCTTGAGCCGCTTGCGATAGGCCTTCATGGCCCGCTTTAGGGTTTCCTTGGTCAGACTGCCGTCTGGATTGTGTTCGATGAGTTTTGCGGGTGGTTTGCCTGACATGATCAGTTGGGTGAAGAGTACGGGTGCTCAGGAGTCAAAGCGGTAGCCACTCCCACGCACAGTGACGATATGTACCGGATGAACAGGGTCCACCTCGAACTTGTTACGCAGCTGAGCGATGAAGTTGTCCACCGTCCGCGGAGAACCCGCGTGGTCGAGGTTCCAGACAGCTTTCAGAAGTTGCCGACGAGTAAAGACCCGACGGGCATTCTGAACAAGGTAGCTCAGAAGCTCGAATTCCAGGTGGGTCAAGGGGATCACTTGGCCATCCCGGGACACTTCACGGCGATCCAGATTGATCTGGACGTCCGAGAAACTCAGAATCTTATTCGAGCTAGCTGCCTTCGCTGGACTGACTTCCGCGGGCAGTCGGCGCAGGACTGCATCTATGCGCGCGAGGAGCTCTGCCACGCCAAAGGGTTTGGTGACATAGTCGTCTGCTCCCAGACGCAAGGCCGCGACCTTGTCGAATTCATCCTGGCGGGCGGAGAGGACGATCACGGGGGTGCTGTTGCCGGCTTCGCGAAGTCTGCGGAGCACTTCAAGGCCACTGAGCTTGGGTAGAGTGATGTCGAGGAGGATGAGTTTGAGGTCTGTGTTTTGGACGCTCTCCAGAGCAGCCTCGCCGTCGTGGACGGCGATTGGATCGAAGCCTTCGAGCCTGAGGTTCAGAACCAGCCCGCCGACGATGGCCTGATCATCCTCGACGATGAGGATGGGCGTTTGTTTCCCCTCGAGTCCTGTCTGACTGGCCTTGCTCATCGCTGTCTGGGGAGAAAGACTGAGAAACGAGAGCCGCCCTCGGTCGGAGTCTCAAGCTCGACGCGTCCACGATGCCTCTTCACGATGGCCTTCACGATGGCCAGACCGATGCCGCTGCCGCCGCGGCCATTCTTCACTGCCGAATCCCCGCGTTCGAACATGTCAAAGATGCGCGCTTGCTCGCCAGCCGGGATGCCAGGCCCGCGATCGGTCACAGCAAAGAGAACTTCGTTGTTGCCGGCTTTGGCGATCTTGAAGTCTATGGATTGGCTTTCGCCACCGTATTTCCACGCGTTGGACAGGAGGTTTACGCAAACCTGGATGAGGGCCGAGCGATCGCCAATAACCTGGAGATCTGCGTCGATGTCTAGCTTCACATCCGCCGCAGCGTTGATGCTTATGGCTGCGAATGCCCCCATGGAAGCGTCCGCGATCTCCGTGACGCCGACCGCTTCGCGCGCAAACGCTTGCATGCCGGATTCAATGCGCGATAGGTCAATCAATCTTCCGAGCAAAGAATCGAGACGCAGCATCTCATTCTGGAGGATGCTCAGGCATTCTTCTCTCTTCTCAGGATCCTTGAGCCGGTTGTCCTGCAAGGCCTCAACGAACATGCGCATGGACGTCATGGGCGTCCGGAGCTCATGGGAGACCGATGAAAGGAACTCGTTCTGGACCTTTACCAAGGTCGCGCTACGGCGAAGGAAGATGGAACCCAAGACATAGCCAGACAGTGACGAGGCACAGAAAGCGAGCACCAGGACTCCTGCGACCAAGGCTACCGAGCTGGAACCACCGCTGACCAAGAGTATGACTCCGACCGGGGTGGTGAGAATCGTGGGAATGATGGCGGCGAGCAGCATGATCAACTGCGCGCGGCGGAGGTAGATGTTTGCAGGAGCGCGGACTCTCACAGGGGCCCATTCTGCCAAAGCTCTGCTCCCTTGGCTATCGAGGGCTTTGGGCTCTCTGCCTTGTTACCAGCGTACGAGGGATGCACCCCAGGAGAGGCCACCCCCGAAGGCGACCGTGCAGACTAGATTGCCGGGCTCCAGCCTGTTGGTGCGTACCGCCTCGTCCAGGGCCATGGGGATGGATGCGGCGGAGGTATTCCCAGTCTTCTGGATGTTCACCAGGATTCTGTCTTCTGAGATGTTCAGCTTCTCCGCGGCAGACTCGATGATGCGAAGGTTCGCCTGGTGAGGGACGAAGAGGTCGACATCATCCACTGTCATGCCGTTGCGCTTGGTCAACTCGACAACGATTTCCCGCATCTTGCTGACTGCGAAGCGGAAAACCTGGCGGCCGTTCAGCTTGAGGAAGTGTTCCCGCGCCTCCACTGTCTCGTGGCTGGCTGGTTTTCTCGAGCCACCGGCGGGGACGATGATCATCTCCGCGCCCGATCCGTCGATGCCCAGGAGATGATCGAGAATGATGCCCTTGCCTGGTTCCGGTTCGAGAACCACGGCGCCGGCGCCATCGCCGAAGAGGATGCATGACTCTCGGTCCTGGTAGTCAGTAATTGCGGATAGAACGTCGACTCCAATTACGAGAGCATTGCCGAATGCCCCGCTGGCAATCAGATTGTGTCCGATGGACAAGGCGTTGGCGAAACCGGAGCATGCCACCGAAATGTCGAAGCCGGCAGCCGGGCCGACACCGAGCTTCTCCTGGACAAAGCACGCAGTCGGTGGGCAGATCGCATCGGGAGTCACCGTGGCGACGATGATGAGCTCGATGTCCTTGGCTTCCAGCTGGCTGTCTTCGAGGGCTCGCTCTGCAGCCTTGACCGCGAGATCAGAGGCGGCCTCGCCGGGGGCAACGATCCGGCGCTCGCGCATGCCTGTGCGTGACACGATCCATTCGTCCGAAGTATCAACCAAGGCCTCGAGATCCTGGTTGCTCAGAATTCGATCGGGAACGTAGCCGCCGGTAGCTGTGAGGCCAACGCGACGCAGGCGCCTACCCTCTGCGAGGTCGGTGCTTGCAGAGGGGGCGGGAATGATCTTGGAGTTGGCTCCGTCTCGCCCTGTGGGAACGCCCATGGTTGGAGATTCGGTCATGCGGCCTGGATGTTCGTGTTCATCCTCGGGGCCAAGACCTTAGCAGGGCACAGGTAGTGCTCACAAAGGGTCCTGTCATATCTCGGTCATCCGTCTCCCCGATTCGGGCGAATCTGCAGATTGGAATTCCGGCTGGGCGCTTACCCGGCTCAGCGCCCCATTGGTGCTGAGGGGTCTCCGAGCTGCTGACTCAGGATGTCGAGGGGGTGGCTGAGGGCCAGCCAGACTGCGGTGGTGCCCAGGAGGGCGAGCACAGCCAGGCCAAAGTAGGCGCGAGTAGAGAATGGTCCGCGGGCGCCGAGAACCAGGGGGATGAGGGAGGCGATCAGAGCGCCGACCGCGATCATGAGGTTGTAGTCCGCGTGCAGATAGGCGCCGGTGGCCAGGGTCAGCTCGGTGATTCCAGGAAGCTCAACCTCCAAGCTACCGAGGACCACGGCAGAATCTGAAGTCGAGCTATAGAGGAGGGTCAGTAGGATGCCGGCGGCAAAGAGCCAGAATGCTCCGGCAATCAATGCCAGCTTGCCCTGACTCTTCTCTGCGGACTTGGATTTCTTGCTCTGCTGCTTCTTCCCCATAGCTCTGTCTCCCGCTTCTTGGATCGGCGGGCCGGCTGAGTTGCCTTGAGCTGCGTGGCATAGGGCTGAGGCATCGCCTCGAAGGCGCGATGTCAGGGTCCGGATCGGCCCTGGGTTGCACCGCTTCCTCACCGCATCGGTCGTTCCGGCTGCAGATGAGGAGCTAGAAAAAGCCAGATCTCGCGGCGTGAATCGCGAGCCAACTTGCTGTCCAGGCGGTTGAAGGAATGTCCGCCTGGGGCGTCCTCATAGATCTTGTATTCGAAGCCCGTTTTGCCATTGGCCTTCAATGCCTGGATCAGTCGCTCGACTTCGAAGACATTGACGTCCTCATCATTGGTCGTGGTGTGGATCAATAGGGGGGTGCCGTCGTACTTCTCCGTATTCCAGGAGGGTGATCTTCGGCGGTACTCTTCCACGTCCTGCGCTGCTGTCTTGCCGATGTGGTTGCGAGCAGAGTAGAGATCTCGGTAGCCCTGGCTCTTGTACCCCATGCGTGCGATCAGGTCGCTGACGGGGACGCCTGCATAAGCCACAGCGTAGTCAGAGCCGTGGGCGAATATGTTCATCAGGGTGTGCAGGCCGCCGTGGCTCCAGCCCATGATGCCTACTCGGTCAGCATCCAGGAACTCGTAGCGCTCGAGCATGTACTGGCGGCAGGCGTAGGTGTCCTCGATCTCGAGCCCACCGTAGTCGATGGCGTCGTAGGTGCCTCGCCCATAGCCCGTGCTGCCGCGGTACTCTGGAGCGACCACCGTGTAGCCCTGCTCGAGCATCTCGCTGAGGACGTTGCTGTCGCGGGTTGTGAAGTTGGCGTGCACCCCGCCGTGCGGAAAGATCAGGAGCGGCTGCTTCTTGCTGCGGTCCAGGTTCTTTGGGATGAAGACGTAGGCGTTGAAGATGAAGGGGTTGCCGGCGCCCTGGGCGGTCGGGCTGGGCTGATAGCGCTTGGCGGGGCCGGTGAGCCGAACCTTGTCGATCTCTGCCAGATCGCCCATGCGTTGATAGAACATGAGGTCGTCAACTTGGCGCGAGAGACTGTCCATGCGGTGCCGCATGGATTCGTTCTGCCGGCGGAGTTGTTGAATGACCGGGTCTTCGTTGCTGCCTGCGG
>JAJFFD010000198.1 GCA_021776805.1 Planctomycetota bacterium | reverse complement strand
CGAGGCCCGTGATCGCCCGAAATTCGGTGAACTCTTCCGCCTCGGTTTCGGCTTCTACGAACATGGTGATCCGGAGAAGGCGCGCAAGATTGCCGAGTTCATGAGCGGCAGGTACCCCAAGTCCGAATGGCCCTGGGTGCTTCTGGGGCGGATTGATGCGGAAGGCGATCCGGAGCAGGCAGGGTTGGCTTTCCGCAGAGCTCTCGCGAAGAACCCGCAGAGCACTGCGGCAGCGCAGGGCTTGCGGGCTCTTGGGAAGGACTAGGTCCGACTTTGTTATCGGGTCTTTTTCTTCCTAGAGAAGGCTGATGAAGGTGCGCCGGTTCTTCCAGTTGTTGTCTTCGTTCTGCTCGTCGACTGCGTTTGTGTTGTCGACCAAGATCCCAAAATGCCCCCAGCCCATGGGCACGATGGGCGGGATGACTACGACCTTGGATGGGAAAGTGTAGGACTCACCAGGGGCGAGACCTGGATGGGATACCTGATCCAGTTTTCGATCGTCAGCTGTGATTCTCGTGGAGCCGTTAGAGTCGTGGTAGTAGCCGACGTTGAAGGGGCCGCTGGGCAGTCCGCCCTCGTTCTTGACCGTAAAGCTGCCAACTGGCAAGGGCACGGGAAGGAATGGCAGGGGCCTGGGAATGGCCGTGAGCATGCCCAGTTCGCCACTGGTGATCACCAACTCCGCCTTAGTCGGTTTGACCGTGATCAGCCGCGCCACGATGTTGTTGGTCTCGTCGAGCTCGGCCACCGAGGAGTTGCGGTCGAGTACGAAGCCCAGCCAGTAGTTGCCAGGGACCGTGTCGGCCGGAATGGTGACAGATTGGGCGGACACGTTGAAAGGCAATCCCTGCACGAGGCCGCCGATGTTGAAGCTCTTCAGGAGAGTGCCGCCTTTGATGTCGACCAACCAGGGGGAGAGATAGATTCCCGTCGCGAAGCTAGTGGCTGGATAGAAGCCCTGGTTGGCGATGGGGAAGGCGGCGATGTCGATGCTCTCCCCTGGGCTCACTGAAGTTGGTGTCGCAGCCGGGTTGCCGTTGGGGAAAGTCAGGTCCGGCAGTGGCGTCGGCGGCTCGGTTACCGTGATGGCGATGGTCTTGAAGTTGGGGAATTCCTTCCACTCATCGACCTGGTCCAGGTGATCGACGTAGGGGCCAAGCCAATAGGTGCCCGGTGGAATGCCAAAGGGGATCCGTAGGCTGCGACCAGGCACGATGCGATTCTCCCGTGGGCCCATGCTCGCCTCGAATCGACTGTCCAACAAGGTGTCGGTGAAACCAATCAAGGAGTTGCTGGAGAGATACCAGCCGGTTTCGAAGTCGCCACTCTCCACGTGGAAGGACTCGTTCTTCATGGTGAAGCTGGAGATGTCGATCCACTGCCCGGGTGCCAGAGTTCGCGTATTGACCGTCGGGCTGCCGCTGGTGATGGTCAATTCCGGAAAGTCGTCGATGACGTTCTCGAGCGCATTTGTACTGATCAGGCCGAGAGCATTGGCGCCGGGGTCGATGACGACTGCCTGCTGGAAGAAGGTGAAGCCGAGAAAGCTCACGTCCCAGGGCAGGTCGATGGTCCATTGGGCGCTGCCGCCGCTGATTACCAGGCCCTGTTGACGTTGGATGCCCGTGTAGAGTGTGCAACCGGGCATGCCGATGATGCCGAGATCCACGGGCAGCGCCAGACCGCCGGGTAAGGGGGTCTCGAAGGTGCCGACGATGCCGGCGGCGAAACCATTGAGCGGACCGTTGCTGATCTCCACGCTGTACTCCCAACCGATCTGGGGAAGTTCCCCTGCCAGGGGAGCCAATACGGGGGTCCCTGCGGAGCCGGCGCAGCCGGTTCCAAAGCTGGTAACTCTGGGCCCTTGGGCAAGGGTGGGGACGCTGAGGGTCAGGGTGAGAAGGGGGGCGAGTAGCTGCATTCGAGCGTTCATGACGGTTCTCCGTGTGGATTCACCGCTAAAGCCCCGGGGCCGAATGCGATTCGACGCGCTTTTTGAGAAAAGCTGAGAGGTCGTGTTGAGCGCAGCTACATAGATACTGCGCCGCAAGTGAAGTTGCCTGGGAGTGGGCATAGAATCCGCCCTCGGAACAGCCCTCCCTTCAGCAGCCCATGCGCAGCAAGATAACCGTCAACCTCGTTCTCTCCCTGATTCTGAGTGCCCAAGCTAGCAGCCAGGAGTGGTCCCGCTACCGCGGCATCGCCGGCCAGGGCATCGGAGCTGCCCCGGACCTGCCTGCGGCCCTCGCGGAGGAGCATATTGCCTGGCGTGTGCCGCTGACGGGACCGGCGCAATCATCACCGGTCTTTTGGGGCAGCAAGCTCTTCCTGACCCGGGAGTCCACTCCCGGGGAAGTGCTCGAACTGCTCTGTCTGGATGCGCGTAGCGGCGAAGAGCTCTGGGCCTATGAGCTGCCCTTCGATCCTTACCGCAAGCACAAGCTCAATAGCTTTGCCGGCTCCACACCGAGTGCGGACGCGGACGCGGTCTACTTCACCTGGCAATCCGGGCCGAGCATGTACGTGGCCGCATTGGATCATGAGGGCGCTGAACTCTGGCAGGAGGAGTTTGGCAACTTCATCGGTATGCACGGCAGCAATTGTAGCCCAGTTGTCTATGGCGACCTTCTCTACCTGGCCCATGACAGCGAGGGGGATACCGGTGCTTGGGTTGCCTTGAATCGATCCAGCGGCGAAGAGGTTTGGCGGATCCCGCAGAGCAACATCGACAACATGGCCTGCTACACGACAGCGATTCCCTTTCAGGAGTCGGAGGATGCGCCGGTTTCCTTGCTCTTCACGAACACAGTGCACGGACTCAGTGCAGTGGACCCACAAACTGGAGAGCTGCGTTGGAACGTCAATCCGGAATTCAAGACCCGTTGTGTCGCCACGCCAGCCATCACCGACGGCATGATGTTTTATTCCGGAGGCAGTGGCCGCGCGGGCAAGGACGCTACCTTCGTCGAGCTTCCCAGCGAGCCAGGTGAGGCGGCCACGATCCTGGGCAGCAAGCGGCGAAATATTCCCTACGTGCCGAGTGCTCTCGCGCTGGGGGGGCGTTTCTACCTCTTCGCCGACAACGGACTGGCCAGTTGCATCGATGCTGCCAGTCAGGAAGAGGTTTGGAAGCAGCGCATGGACGGTCCCTTCTTCAGCTCGCCGGTGAGCAACGGTGAGACCATCTACATCCTGGACAACAACGGCATCCTCTACTGTCTACAGCCCGGTGACGAGTATAAGGAGTTGAGCCGCATCGATCTGGGTTCGGCAAGCTGGGCGGTGCCGGCCATCGCTGATGGTGGACTCTTCGTGCGCACCGAGTCCGAGCTCATTCGTTTTGGGGAGCCGCGCTAGATTCAGGCCCAATAGGAATCATGAGAAGCCTCCCTCCAGCCGCCATCGCGGTCACTCTTCTTGCCTGTCTCGCCTGCAGCAGTCCCGCCGCCATTCAGGATGGGGCGGCTGAGAGTTCGGCCAGTCATGCGGATCTCGTGCAGTTGTTCTTGGATTGGCGGGCATTCGAGCGGCCGCCCATCCATGAAGGTGCTCCGGACTACCGGGCCGAGACCTTCGCCAGGCGCTACGCAGACTTCCAGAATTACCGTCAGCGTCTCCAAGCCTTCGATATCGCAAGCTGGCCCATCGAGCAGCAGGTCGATTGGCACCTGGTGCGTGCCGAGATGAATGGCTTTGACTTCAACCATCGGGTCTTGCAGCCCTGGGTTCGCGACCCGGCCTTCTACCAGTCGGTATGGACCTACAAGAGCGATGTGCCCGCCCACGAGGGGCCGACTCATCACGCGCTCACCGAACTCTGGACCTATGAGTTTCCGCTCTCTTCTTCTGAGGAGGAGAGGCTGATCGCCGATCTGGGCGTCATCCCGCCCCTGCTGCAGCAGGCGCGAGAGAACCTCACCGGCAATGCGCGGGAGCTCTGGAACGCAGGCATTCGCAACATTCTCGATCAGAGTCAGGTCCTCGACGGACTCTGGTCCAGTCTCGGTGATTCGGCCAACCCGGAACTCCGTTCTGCGATGGGCGCTGCCGTTCAGGCCAGCGATCAGTTCGCGGCCTGGCTAAGCGAGGAAGGCAAGAAGAAGACCGGCCCCTCCGGTATCGGCAAAGAGAACTACAGCTGGTACGCGCAGAACGTTCATCTGGTGCCCCTGACCTGGGAGGACGAGGTGCGTTTGCTCAAGCGCGAGCTGGACCGGGCCTGGGCCTCGCTCAAGCTGGAGGAGCATCGCAATCGCAGGTTGCCTGCGATGGAGGCCGCATCTTCTCCGGCGGAGTACGCAGCCCTGGCGAAGCGCTCAGCTGAGGATTTTATCGCCTTCCTTCGCGACGAGGAGATCGTCACCGTCGAGGACTACTTTGCACCGGTGCTCGAGGAGCATCTGGGGGAATTCGTTCCCGAGGATCGCCGCAACTTCTTCTGGATCGCCGCCCACTACGACCCGACGCCGCTCTTCTGTCACTTCTACCATTGGTTCGAGCTGGCGCGCATGGAGAGGAGTCCGCACCCAAGTCAGATCCGACAGGGTGCCCTGCTCTACAATATTTTTGATAGCCGCAACGAGGGAACCGCCACCGGTGTCGAGGAGATGTTCATGCACGCTGGGCTGTACGACAAGAAGCCGAGGGTGCGTGAGCTGGTTTGGATCATGATGGCGCAGCGCGCGGCCCGTGGCCTCGGCTCGCTCTACGCCCAGGCCAACGAGATGACCATGGAGGAGGCTGGTGGCGTGCATATGGAGTGGACGCCACGTGGCTGGATGAAGACGGAGAAGGACCTGCTTAAGTTCGAGCAGCATCTATACATGCGCCAGCCAGGCTATGGCACGAGCTACATCACCGGCAAGTATCTGCTAGAGCGGACCCTGGCCGACTACGGCAAACAGCTCGAGGAGCGGGGAGAGGAGTTTCGTCTGCGGGGATTCTTCGATCGGCTCAATAGCATCGACAGCATCCCGATTGCTCTTGGTCGCTGGGAGATGACCGGGCTTGGAGATGCGGTGCTAGGGGTCGGTAAGTGAGATTTCGCCTGACCTGATTGCGGAGAGCCTCTTCGCCAGAACGGCTGGCTCCGTTAGAGTTGGCCCCTCTTCCGGGCCTGACCCGCCCGTCTACCCCTCCCCCAGAAGCAGTCATGAAGCCAGCACGCTCGCGCATCTTCGGATTCTCCCAGCTTGCCCTCGTCCTCTCTGCCGCAGTCCTGCCTTTCATCGGTGCAGACCTGCAGGCCCAGGGCGGCAAGCGACCTCTGACCCACGACGACTACGACTCTTTCCCATCTCTGCGTAGCACGAGCTACAGCCGGGACGGCAAGTGGATGTCGTACATCGTCAAGCCCTCCGTTGGCGATGGCGTCCTCCATGTTCAGCAGGTCGACGGTTCGAAGTCGTACACCTTCGAACGCGGCCAGGGGCTTAGCTTCTCCAACGACAACAAGTTGGCCTTCTTCAAGATGGGCAAGTCCGTCGAAGAAGAGCGGATGAAGAAGCTGAAGAAGCTGCACGAGAAGAAGAAGGAAAAGAAGGAAGGCGAGGCAGAGGAAGAAGAGGGCGAAGGCGTTCCGCCGGACATCAAGGCTGCCATGGCCGAGCGCGGGATCTCCGAGGAGCAGGCCGCGCAAATGATGGCTGCCCAGGGGAACCCCTCATGGGCGGAAGTGCGCGGTTTTCTCGGGCTTCCAGATCCAGGTGGAGCGAAGGGCAAGTCAGCCACAGCCGCTGGTGGCAAGAAGGAAGACGAGGAGGACAAGGCTGCCAAGGCTTTGGCGAAGCGTCTGCATGTTCTGGACCTGAACAGCGGCAAGGTGACCGAGGTTGAGCAGATCAAGAATCACCGGCAGCCAAAGGACTCCAACCTGTTGATCCTGCACAAGGAGAAGCCGGAGCCGGAGAAGAAGGAAGAGAAGAAGGAAGAGAAGACGGAGGCTGGCAAGGAAGCCAAGGAGTCCAAGGCTGGTGAGAAGACCGAGAAGTCCGAAGAAGCCGAGAAGAAGGAGCCCAAGGATCCACTGGAGAAGAAGCGCAAGGATGGCAGCGAGCTCATCATTCGTGATCTGGCCAGCGGCAAGGACCGGGTCATCAAAGACGTCATCGACTATGGCCTGGTCGCGGATGACGCCTGGATGTGGTACCGCCTTGGAGCGAAGAAGGCAGACGCCGGTGTGGAGCACGGCCTCTACTTCCATGACTTCAAGAACAAGAAGACGGTCACGGTCCTCGCCGGCTATAGCAATGTCGCCGGACTGCGGACGGACAAGGAACACACGCGCCTGGCCTTCACCAGCGACCTGCGCACCTTCGGCGAAAAGGAGGCTGACGATGTCGAGAAGGACATCTACCTCTGGGACTTCTCCGATGCCCCGGCGCGCGTAGCCGTGACCTCGGCGACGGACGGCGTCCCCGAGGACTATCGGATTCAGTCCGGTGGTCTTGGATTCTCACAGGATGGCTCTGTGCTCACCTTTGGCGTGAAGCCCCCCAAGCCGGAAGAGCTTCCCAAGATCCTGGATGACGACAAGGTCAACATGGATCTCTGGCACTACCAGGATGGTCTTCTACAAACCATGCAGGCCAAGCGCCCGGATCCGGCAGTTGCTACCCTCTCAGCGGTCTACCACGCGGATGGTGACCGGGCCTTGGTGCTCGGTACCGATGCTTCCCCGCGCGTCAGCCTGTTGACTGCCGACGGTTCCCGAGCCCTGTCACAGGACAACTCACCCTATGAGAAGCAGATCAGTTGGGATGGACGCTACCAGGATTACTACCTGGTCAACACCATCGACGGCAGCCGTCAGAAGATCATCGAGGGATTGCGTGGCAGCGCCAGCGGTTCGCCGGATGGTCGCTTCATCACTTGGTTCGACCACCGTGACTACCATTGGCATGCCCTGGACTTGGGCACCAACAAGACTCGCAACCTGACCAAGGAGATCGGTGTCGCCTTTGACCGTGAGGCGGATGACCGACCCGAACCACACCGGGCCCATGGTGTGGCGGGCTGGATGGAAGATGGCACGGTGCTCATCAATGATGAGTTCGATGTCTGGGCAGTCAACGCTTCCACTGGAGCCTTCCGCTGCATCACGGATGGCTTGGGTCGCGCTACTTCGACGACCTTCCGCCTGACGCGCACGGACTTGCGCCCCGATGCCGAGCGCGATGATGACGAAGACCTGACCTACTACAAGGGAGCGGTGGTCTTGCGCGCGGTCAATCAGAAGACCTACGCCCAGGGCTACTACACGGACTCCCTCGAGGACACGGGCAGGCCACGCAAGCTCGTCATGGTGGACAAGTCCATCGGTGGTGTGAATCGTCCGGCGGACGCGGATCGCCTGTTCATGAGCTTCAGCCGCTTCGATGAGTACCCAGATGTCTGGACCTCGGATCTC
>JAJFFD010000197.1 GCA_021776805.1 Planctomycetota bacterium | reverse complement strand
CCCACCCTCACCTCACAATCCGCCGCTCCTTACCCCGGCGAACCCTGCCCATATACGTCCCCTCATCCACATACAACACGGGAGGCAGGATCTTCGCCGCCAATACCTCGCGCCAGCGGGCCCGTTCTCCCGGGCTCATGGAATCAGGTGCCCCTTCCCGGAGCTTGGCCTTCGCAGCCCGACTGTCGGCGACACGCTGCCGGCGATCTGCAAAGGACAAGGCATTGAATCTCGACGCCTTGGCCTCCGCCCAATAGTCCTCGGCCTTGGTCAGGTGATCCTGTGCAGCTTTCAGAGCAGGGAAATCAACATGGCGCAGATAGAGGACGGCATCGAAATCATGGCCCATGTGGGAAACCATGTTGTGGCTCTTCACTAGACCGTCGGCAAGCTCATGGGAGATGCGCACACCTTCCGGGGTCAAGATGTAGAGATCCTCAGTGATGGCCTGCATGGCGCTCTCGTTGGCAGCAAGTTCGTGAGCGAGGCGCGCTTCCTCGAGAAGGTCGTCTTCGGAGGTCGAGTCCATTCCCGAGCGAAAGTCCGCGAGACGCGCCTTCAGGGATGAGTTGGCCTTGGCATAAATGCCGTAGAGGCGGTCCTTCTCCTGTTGATCCAGGGGCAGCTTGGCGACTTCGTCTTGGCTGCCCTCCGACCGGGCTTGCGCAGCCTTGCTCTCCGCGTCGGCAGAGACTGATTGCCGCGAGCTGAGATTGCCGGCTCGAGACATGTCTGCACCCGACTCCCCCTTGGCCTGATTCTCGAGCTCGCTGGTGAGGATCGGGGAGTCGTCGGGCCAGGCGGCGATGACCATCCAGGCGCTGGCGATCAGGGCTGCGGCGGCGAGAATTCCTCTTCCTGCCTTCATGGGAGATAGGCAGGTTAGCCCAGAGAGCTCGCTGTCACTAACCCCTGCATGGGCAAGCCAGGCTTCCCGTTCCCATCTACCTGACCTTCGCAAGCCGGCGGTCCAGCTCATCCCGCTCATACAAGACACCCTCGCGAATCACCGCGCGCACTGCCTCGGCGTTGCGGATGTCCTGCAGGGGATCCGCATCGAGGAGGACCAGATCCGCGAGCATGCCCTCCTGGATGCTGCCCCAAGATTCCTCCTTCCCGAGTGCCCGGGCTGCATCATAGGTAGCAGCCTGCAGAATCTGCCCTGGGGACAGGCCGGCGCGATCGAGGCAGCGGAACTCGACGAAGATGCTGAAGCCCGGCACCAGGAACCAGCCACCGGAGGCGCTGACCAGGATGCCTACCCCCGCATTCGCGAGTTCGAGCACGGCGGCGTAGCGGGCCTGCATGCGGGCACGGTTTTCTGAGGGCGAGAGCTCTGACTCGGTGATCTGTCGATTCACCCGTTCTGTCCAGTAGGCCAGCGAGCCGGGCGCCGCATAGGCCATTCCGGGCCAACGCGACATCTCTTCGATGGAAGCCTGTCCATACCAGCTCACCTGGAATCCCAGGGTGGGGCAGATCCAGACCCCCGATTCTGCGGTGGCCAAAGCGACGGGGACAAAGGCCTGCTGACCGGCGAGCCGGGCAGAGCCGTGGCCATGCAGATGTTCGAGAGTCCAGTACGCGGCCAGGGCCTGATCCGGGGAGATCGAGTCCGGCAGATGGCCAGCGATGGGCATGTCGAGCTCCTTGGCCGTCGCGATGATCTCGCTGAAGGTCGATTGCCCCAGGGGGTCCAGGATCTTGATGAAGTCAAAGCCTTCGCGCTCGTACTGGTGGACCAGGGCGCGAGCGCTGCGGGGGTCGGGGGCCAGCTCATCGTTGAAGCCAGGGCTGCCGACGATGAGGCGCGGGCCTTCGATCTCGCCGCTGGCGATGGCGTCGCGGAGCTCCGGGTCGCCCTTCTGACCACGCATGGTCCGGATAGTGGTCACGCCGGCAGCAAGTTGCAGGTCGAAGTACCGGTCCAGGGGATACTCGCCGGCCGCGTCACCTCGGGGCAGGTGCTCGTGCATGTCTACCAGGCCCGGAATCAGGTAGCGGCCGCGGCCGTCGAGGGTCCGGATGCCTGCTGGCAGAGTGACTTCGCTGGCCGGGGCGATCTTGACGATGTGGCGGCCATTGATGAGCAGGGTCTGGTCTTGCAGCAGCCCCGGTTGGCTCACCGGGATGATCTGGACATTGGTGATGGCCAGGGTTGCCTGCGGGAGTCTGTTCTCGGGGTCCTGTTGACCTGGGGGAATTGGGCTGCAGGCAGCGATGAAAAGAAAGATCAGGGCGGGCAGGTGGCGTCTTCGCGTGGTCATAGGCGTGACTGGAGGTTCATGCAGCTGCGGGGGCGGCAGAGAGTCGAATGAGCGGGCTGAGAACTTCCGTGGATGGAGAGCCAGGCTAGCGCTCTTTGCTTGCTGAACCCGGGCCAGACTCGGTGCCTGGTCGCGAATGCTGATTAGGAGGATGGCCCCTTCCCCCAGGAGCCTCTGGGGTTAAGGTCTCTGCCCCGATCTGCCCCTTGGATCGGGCACGGGAGTGGATTTGGGCTGGTGTCCGGCCTGGTCTTCAAAACCAGTGGGGGTGGCCCTCGAGGCGGCTCCGGTGGGTTCGATTCCCATGCACTCCCGCCATTCACCGTCTCGCCGTGGGCCAGGCGGACTTTCTCATTTCTTCGCCGACTGCCGGTGGCCTCCCTCAGGCCGCCCGCTAACCTGATCGCGTCCTCACAAGGTGCATCTTGTTCGACCAACTGCTACCAATTCTGGTCATGAGCCTCCCCGTCCTTCTGGTCACCCTGCTGGCCCTGAAGTTCGGCCGTCGGCTGACCGGATCCTGTGGCGGAATCGGTGCGGATGGTATGTGCACGCGCTGCGGCAAATCGGCGGCTGAGATGCCGACGGAAGGCCGCAATTCTCAGTCCTGTCCCTGATTGACAAGCGGCGAGAAGTCCTCATTACAAGCCCCTCGCTGTCACCGTCCCAGCCACAGATCCATTCCGCGTCCAGGATGATCACCCACAGAATCAAGAAGGGCTTCGACGTCCGCCTCGCCGGCGTGGCGGAGCGAAGTCTCAAAGAAGCCGCCGAGCCTGCCGTCGTGGCGATCCTCGCCAAGGAGTTCCTGAGCATCAAGCCGAAGCTGCTGGTGCGAGAAGGGGACAAGGTCCGGAGCGGTGACCCGCTCTTCATGGACAAGCGGGATCGCCAGACCATGTTTCTGTCCCCGGCCACGGGCACGGTGACGAAGATCTTCTTGGGGCCACGGCGGCGACTGCGTCGGGTGGAGGTGACCCAAGAAGGCAACGAAGAGTTCGCCGATCTGCCAGCGGCCCAGTTGGATGGTGGTGACCGAGCCAGCGTGGTCGCGGCCATCAAGGCCGCTGGACTGTGGCAGCTCATTCGCCAGCGGCCGGTAGGCAAGATTGCCAATGGCGAGATCGAGCCCAAGGCCATCTACGTGAACGCCATGGACACGGAGCCCCTGGCTGCGGACCCGGTCTTCGCCACCCAAGGCGCGGCCGAAGATCTGCAGGCGGGCATCGCCGTTCTCAAGGCGCTCTGCTCTGGCAAGATCTACGTGACCCTCGCTGCAGGGAGCCAACCCGCTGAGTACAGCGGGCTGCAGGGCGTGGAGCTGCATGGCTTCGAGGGCCCGCACCCAGCCGGCCTGGTCGGGACCCACATCGATCGCATCGATCCGATTCGTGCTGGCGAAGCGGTCTGGTATCTCAAGGCGCAGGAACTGCGCATGCTCGGTCAGTGGCAGCGGAGCTCGCAGTTCCCGACCCATCGGGTCGTCGCGGTTGCCGGCAGCCAGGCCCCAGAGCGGGGCTACTACCGGGTGCGCTCGGGGGCAGCCCTGACCGTTCTCACCGGCGGCAAGGTCCTCGGGGATCAGGTGCGCATCGTCAATGGTACGGCGCTGCATGGCACGGCCATCGAAGCGGACAGCTTCCTCGGCAGCTATGCCCAGACCCTGACGGCCCTGCCATCGGGTGGCGACAAGCGGGACTTCTTCGGCTGGCTGCTGCCCAATTTCAGCAAGCAAAGCGCTTCGCGTTCCACCTGGTCCTGGCTCATGCCGCGCAAGGAGTACGACTTGGATGATCGCCTGCACGGCGGCCCGCGGGGCATCGTCGACATCGGCGCCAGCGATCGGGTGATGCCTCTGGATATCCTGCCCACCCAGTTGATTCGGTCGATTCAGGCCAACGATATCGAGGAGGCCTTGAGTTTGGGCCTGTTGGAAGTGACCGAAGAAGATCTGGCTCTCTGCACCTTTGTCGATCCGAGCAAGCTCGACTTCGGCAAGGTGATCCGCCAAGGCCTCGACCTTTACGAGACGGAGGGCTAGGCCATGCAATTCCTCAGAAACCTGATCGAGAAGCAGCGCAAGCTCTACCACGCTCCCGACGCCAAGCTGCACAAGATCTGGCCGCTCATGGATGCGGGGGAGACCTTCCTCTTCAATCCGGACAGCAAGACGCCTGATCAGGGACCGCAGGTCCGCGACTACGTGGACATGAAGCGGGTGATGATGACGGTCATCTTCGCCCTGGTGCCTTGTCTGCTCTGGTCGATCTGGAACACGGGCGCCCAGCACTTTGCTGCCATCGCCAGCATGGGGGCGGCAGAAGGCTATGTCGCTGGCTGGATGCAGGGCCTGATCTTCGGGGATGGCTATGCGCCCCTAGGGACCGCCACGGACATTATCGTCTTCGGCCTGCAGCAGATGCTGCCGATCATCTTCGTCAGCTACTTCGTGGGTCTCAACATCGAGGCCCTCTTCGCAGTCTGGCGCAAGGAAGAGGTGAGCGAGGGATACCTGGTCTCGGGCCTGCTCATCGCCCTCATCGTGCCGCCCTCCATCCCACTCTGGCAGTTGGCCCTGTCCGTGGCCTTCTCGGTCATCTTGGTCAAGGAGGTCTTTGGCGGCACGGGCATGAACGTCTTCAATGTGGCGCTCATGTCGCGAGCCTTCCTCTTCTTCGCCTATCCGGCACAGATCTCCGGCGACTTCGTCTGGGTGGCGGGCAACGGGCCGACCAAGCTCATCGACGGCTACAGTGCGCCGACGCCTCTGGCCCTGGGCTCTGCCTATCAGGTGCCTGAGGAGGCGGCCAAGGACGTCTCGTCTTACTTGCACGAGAGCTTCTCCTGGTCCGACATGTTCTTTGGCAGCATCCCGGGCAGTGCCGGCGAGATGAGCGTGCTCTGCATCTTGCTGGGGGCCGCCCTACTTATCATCACCGGCATCGGTTCCTGGCGGACCATGCTCGCCGGCGTCATCGGCATCTTTGTTGGTGCGGCCATCCTCAATCTCTTCGACTACAGCGGTCTCTACAGCCTCAGTGCCATGGATCACCTGGTCATGGGTGGCTTCATGTTCGGCATCGTCTTCATGGCGACGGACCCGGTGACCTGCCCGGAAACCACCAAGGGCAAGTGGATCTACGGACTTCTGATCGGCATCCTCGCTGCCCTGGTGCGGGTGGTGAATCCGGCCTATCCGGAAGGAACCATGCTGGCGATTCTGCTGATGAATGCCTTCGCACCGACCATCGATTACTTCGTGACCCAGGCCAACGTCCGTCGCAGGAGAAAGCGCCTTGGATAAGAACAGCAATTCATACGTGGTGCTCTTCGCCGTGGTCGTCTGCGTGGTTTGCAGCGCGGCCCTCTCTGTGACCTTCAATGGTCTCAGCGACCTGATCAAGGCCAACCAGAAGTTCGACATCCAGAAGAACGTGCTCAAGGCCTGTCGTCTCTGGGATCCGGTGAACGAGGCGGACAAGCCCCGCGAAGAGCTGGAGCAGCTCTACGCAACTCGCATCGAGCAGATGCTCATCGATCGCAAGACTGCCGAGCCGCTGACTGGCAAGTCGGATGCTGAGCTGGCGAAGATTCGCAAGGCCCAGTCCAAGATCAACAAGTTCACCGAGCGCGACTACTTGGACGTGTACACCGCCAAGGACGCGAGCGGCAAGGTCGTCGCCTACTGTCTGCCCACCTATGCCTATGGCTTGTGGAGCTGGCTCTCCGGCTTCATCGCCCTGGGTCCCGATGTGGACGAGGTCCTCGGTATCACTTACTACGATGACGGAGAGACTCCCGGCCTCGGTGGTGAGGTCAATAACCTCGGCTGGCAGGAAACTTGGCGCGGCAAGAAGATCTTCGATGACAGCGGTGAGCTGGTCAGCATCAAGGTGGTGAAGGGCGGTGCCAGCCCGGATGTGCCCGAACACGTTGCCCACGGAGTGGACGGTCTTTCCGGCGCCACTATCACCGGTGATGGAGTGACTCGTGACCTCAAGGACAATCTAACCGCATACCTGCCCTACCTGGAGAGGCTGCGCTAATGACCGCAACTGTCGACAGTCCCGCAGTCGCTCAGCCCAAGCCGAAGAAGCCTCTCTTCGGAAAGAAGGAGAAGCGCGCCGTTCTCGATCCGCTCTGGGATCACAACCCCATCGCACTGCAAGTGCTCGGCATCTGCTCCGCCCTGGCGGTGACAGTGAAGCTGGGGCCGACCCTGGCCATGTGTGCAGCGGTGATCTTCGTGCTCTGTGCCAGCAACGTGGTGGTCTCCCTGCTGCGGCGCATGATCCCGAGCAACATTCGCATCATCGTCATGCTGACGGTGATCTCCAGCCTGGTGACGGTGGTCAGTCTGGTGCTGAACGCCTTCATGTATGACATCTCCAAGCAGTTGTCGGTGTTCATCGCTCTGATCGTCACCAACTGCATCGTGCTCGGGCGTGCCGAAGCCTTCGCCATGGCCAACGGTCCCTGGCGCAGTTTCTTGGACGGCCTTGGCAATGCGGTGGGATACGCCTGGATTCTCATCGCCGTAGCCATCGTTCGTGAGGTTGGCGGCTCGGGCAAGCTCCTCGACATGCAGATCATCCCCGCCGCCTGGTATTCCACCGGCGTGCAGGACCCTGGCTATATCAACAACGGCCTCATGCTCTTGGCCCCTGGCGCCTTTCTGCTGCTCGGCATCCTGGTCTGGGTGCAGCGCGGCATCTCCGGCTACACGGAGGAAAACTGATGATTGCACTCATGCTCGCTCAGGCGCCTGATCCCAACAGCCTCGCCGGTCTTACCGGCCTGGCCATGAAGGCGATCTTCGTCGAGAACATCCTGCTGGCCTTCTTTCTCGGCATGTGTTCTTACCTGGCGGTTTCCAAGCGGGTCGATACGGCCCTTGGCCTCGGTGCGGCGGTGATCTTCGTACTCACCATCACCGTGCCGGTAAACTGGGTGATCTACAACTTCATCCTCCGCGAGGGAGCCCTCAGCTGGTTGGGCATGCCGGACACGGATCTCACCTATCTCGGGTTGATCTTCTACATCGCGGTGATCGCTGCCATGGTGCAGATCGTCGAGATGGCCATCGACAAGTACAGTCAGACTCTCTACGCGGCCCTGGGCATCTTCTTGCCCCTGATCGCGGTGAACTGCGCCATCCTCGGTGCTTCCTTGTTCATGCAGGAGCGTGACTACAGCTTGGCCCAGTCCACGGTCTTCGGCTTCAGTTCGGGCATCGGCTGGGCTCTCGCCATCATCAGCATGGCCGCCATCCGCCAGAAGCTGCGCACCGCCAACGTGCCCGCCTCCCTGCGCGGCCTGGGCATCACCTTCATCGTTACCGGGCTGATCGCCATGGCCTTCATGACCTTCAGCGGCATCCAGATCAAGTAGCCATGGGATCCATCCTCCTCGGCGTCGGCGCCCTCACCGTAGTCATGCTCGCCCTCGTGGGCTTCCTCATGTTCTGCCAGAGCAAGCTCGTGCAGGGCGGCCAGGTCAAGATCCTCATCAACGATGATCCGGAGAAGTCGCCGGAGGTTCCAGCCGGTGGCACTCTCCTCAGCAAGCTCTCCGAGGCCGGTGTCTTCCTGCCCTCCGCCTGCGGTGGCGGCGGTACCTGCGCCATGTGCAAGTGCCAGGTCTTCGACGGCGGCGGCGACATTCTGCCGACGGAACGGGCGCACATCTCCCGTACCGAGGCCAAGGAGCATTGGCGCCTCGCCTGCCAGGTGAAGGTCAAGGAGGACATGAAGGTCAAGGTGCCGGACGAAGTGTTCAGCATCCGCAAGTGGGAGTGCACCGTCGCTTCCAACCACAACGTCGCCACCTTCATCAAGGAGTTCGTAGTCAACCTGCCGGAAGGCGAGATCCTCGACTTCAAGTCCGGTGGCTACATCCAGATCGACGTGCCCCAATACAAGGGCCTCAAGTACCGGGACTTCGACATCGAGGAGAAGTACCACCCGGACTGGGACAAGTTCAACGTCTGGCAGTACGTGGCCAACAACGACGAGGAATGCTTCCGCGCCTACTCCATGGCCAATCATCCGGCGGAGGGCAACAAGGTGATGCTCAACATTCGCATCGCCACGCCGCCGCCGCGCACCGAAGGCATTCCCCCTGGCATCTGTTCGAGCTACGTGTTCAGCCTCAAGCCCGGCGACAAGGTCACCATCTCCGGTCCCTACGGTGAGTTCTTCATCAAGGACACGGACAACGAGATGGTCTACATCGGCGGCGGCGCAGGCATGGCGCCCCTCCGCTCCCACATCTTCCACCTCTTCCACACTCTCAAGACCGGCCGCAAGGTCAGCTACTGGTACGGCGCCCGCTCGGCCCGGGAGATGTTCTACACGGATCACTTCGAGGCCATCGAGAAGGAGTTCCCCAACTTCTCCTACCACGTGGCCCTCTCCGAGCCGCAGGAAGAGGACAACTGGACTGGCGACGTGGGCTTCATCCACCAGGTCGTCCACGACAAGTACCTCAAGGACCACCAGGACATCGACGAGGTCGAGTTCTACCTCTGTGGTCCGCCCATGATGCTCTCGGCGGTGCAGACCATGCTCTCCGACCTGGGTGTCGAGCGCGAGCAGATCGAGTTCGACGACTTCGGCTGATGCAGAGCTTCAGGGGCAGGAGAGGCATTACCTCGAGCCTGCTTCTCGGCAGCTTGCTCTTTGCCTGCTCACCGCGGGCAGATGAGATCCAAGAACTCCGAGGCCCGACCATGGGCACCGAGTTCAAGATCAAGTTTCTCCGCCGCGGCGCCGACCGCAACATCACCCGCGGCTTTCTCGAGACCGAGGTCGAACTCATCCTCGAGGCGCAGAACGCCATGTTCAGCACCTGGCTGTCGGAGAGCGAGATCTCGCGCTTCAATTCCCAACAGAGCAAGGAACCCTTCCGTGTCAGCGCCGGCTTCCTCTCGGTTCTCCAGTCTGCCCTGACCCTGGCAGATCGCAGCGCTGGTGCCTACGACCCGACGGTCATGCCCTTGGTTCGTTTGCAGGGCTTCGGTCCGGGCCGAGAACGTGGCCAGGTTGATCAGGCCGCCATCGAAGCAGCCAGGGAACACGTGGGCCATCGCAAGCTGATGATCCTCGGCGAGTACCTGGAGAAGCGAGATCCTCTCCTCGAGATCGACCTCTCTTCCATCGCCAAGGGGCACGCAGTGGACAAGCTCGCCAAACGCTTGGAGTTGATCGGGGTGGACAGCTACCTGATCGACATCGGCGGCGAACTCCGAGGCAAGGGCCGCAAGCCCGATGGAAGTCCCTGGCGAGTGGCGGTGCAGGAGCCCGGGGCCGCCGACGGTGCGATGACCGACCAGATAGTTGAGTTGGACGGCAGGGCGATCGCTACCAGTGGCGACTACCGCATCTACCAGGAGTCGGCTGGGGAGAAGGTGCATCACATCCTGGATCCGCGGACGGGAGTTAATGCGGTGAACGATGTGCTGAGTGT
>JAJFFD010000196.1 GCA_021776805.1 Planctomycetota bacterium | reverse complement strand
CCCTCCCAGCGCCGTGACCAAATCTCTTCACCGGTAAAGCGATCGATGGCGCAGACTAGCTCATCCTTCTTGTCCACCGTTGCCGTGGTGTAGATGCGCTCTGCATCGACGACTGGCCCGGAGTAACTGGCCTGTAGGTCGATGCGCCACTCACGCTCGAAGTTCTCGCTGACCAGGTTCTTTGGCCAACTGGGGCCAGCAACGACCCCACTGCGATCTGGCCCACGCCACTGATTCCAGGATCCGGGCGGGGTCAGGGACTCGGGGGCCTGTGCCAGAACCGGGCAGATGCAGGCGAGAAGAGCAGTGCTTGCGAATATGCGCATGACGGCCCAGCTTTCGCCGCTTTCTGCCCTGCGGATGCAGGCATCTCCTCAGATCGAAAAGCCCGCTCCCGTGGCCCTGGACAAGTGGCTGAATCGTTACAGCTCGTGACCGGGCTCCGGGCAGTGATCCTTCGCCCGGAAGCCAGTTCTGCCTAGAATCGCCGGGCACCCCTTCCCTCCGACCCTCGCCGAGGACCCTCATGCGCAAGATCGCTCTACTTTCAACCTTCGCTCTCCTTGCCTCCCTACCCGCTCAAGGACCCGTCAACCTGGCGGAGATACCGACTGCCGTCGATCCGGAGCTCTTCAATGGGCTCAACTACCGGCTGGTCGGGCCATCACGAGGCGGACGTAGCACCATGGCCGTGGGAATTCCCGGCAAGCCGGACGTGTACTTCATGGGGATTGCCAGTGGCGGACTCTTCAAGACCACCAATGCTGGACTCTCCTGGCTCCCGGTTACAGATGGTCAGGTACCTCTCGGATCCACGGGCGCACTCGCAATCGCCGATTCGGACTTCGATGTCATGTACCTGGGCACGGGCTCGGACGGCGTGCGCAGCAATGTTTCCCCAGGCCGCGGTGTCTACAAGTCTACGGACGGCGGTGATACCTGGCAGTACGCAGGTCTCTACGACGTGGGTCAGATCGGCTCGGTCAAGATCCACCCCAACGACCCGAATACGGTTTGGGTCGCAGCCACCGGCGACGTCTTCAAGTCGGGAGAAGCGCGCGGCATCTACAAGACCACGGATGGCGGCGACAGCTGGCGCCAGGTCCTGAAGATCTCGGAGAAGTGTGGCGCCATGGACGTGGAGTTGCAGCCCTTCAATCCGGACGTGGTCTACGCCTGGATGTCCTACGTCGAGCGTAAGCCATGGACCATAATCAGCGGCTCGGAAGAAGGCGGGTTCTTCAAGAGCACGGATGGTGGTGAATCTTGGAACCAGGTCAGCAAGGGCCTGCCGACGGAACTGATCGGCAAGGGCAATCTGGCAGTCACCGCAGCCAAGCCTGATCGCATCTACGCCCTCATCGAAGCCAAGCCCGGTGGCGGCCTCTACCGTTCCGATGACTCGGGCGAGAGCTGGAGCATGATCAATGATCAGGGCAGCCTCATCCAGCGGCCCTTCTACTACACCACCCTAGGCGCTGATCCGACCGACGCCAACGTGGTCTACGCCGGCGCCGAAGGCCTCTTCAAGTCCTCTGACGGTGGCGTCACCATGCAGCGCTTCCGCACACCACACGGCGACAACCATGACATCTGGGTGAGCCCCGAGGATGGACAGCGCATGGTGCAGGCCAACGACGGCGGCGCCAACGTCTCCTTCGATGGTGGCAGGACCTGGTCAACTCAATCCAACCAGGTCACCTCCGAAATCTACGGTGTCTGGGCGGACAACGACTTCCCCTACAAGCTCTACGGCGCTCAGCAAGACAACTCCACCATCATCATCTCCAGCCTCGCCGACCCCTTCAATCTATCGGACTGGCGCTCTGGACCTGGCTGCGAAACTGGCCCGATCATCCCGCATCCCACGAACCCGGACATCGTCTACGGCGCCTGCAAAGGCAAGTTCGAATGGATGAACATGCGCACCGGCATGCGGCGCGCTTACTGGGTCGGCAACGAATCACTCTACGGCAGCCACCCGAAGGACCTGCTGTTCCGCCTGCAGCGGGTGAGCCCGATGGAAGCATCCATCCACGATGGGGACGTGCTCTACCACGGCAGCCAGTATGTGCACCGCACTCGCGACAAGGGGGTCACCTGGGAGATCATCAGCCCGGACCTGACTTGGAATCCCGCTGAGTATCAATTCTCCAGCGGCGGACCGATCACTCGCGATGCCACCGGCGAGGAGATCTACAGCGTGGTCTACCAGATCCGCGAGTCCCTGCACGACCCTGATGTGATCTGGGTTGGCGCCAACGATGGCCCCTACCATGTCACTCGTGACAGCGGCAAGAGCTGGCAGAAGATCACACCACCAGACCTTCCCGAAGGTGGTCGCGTGCAGAGCATCGAACCCTCTCCCCACCGCGAAGGCTCGGCCTATTTCGTCACCCACCGCTATCTGCTCGGCGACTACCAACCGTACATCTACCGCACGGATGACTTCGGCGCGAGCTGGAAACGACTCACCACTGGCAACAATGGCATTCCTGCCGACTGGCCAACCCGCGTCGTGCGCGAGGACCCGAAGCGCGAAGGCCTGCTCTACGCCGGCACCGAGTTCGGCATGTTCATCTCCTTTGACAATGGTGAACGCTGGCAGCCCTTCCACCGGAATATGCCGGCAGTCCCGATCACGGACCTGAAGGTCCACCAGGATGACCTGGTGATCTCCACCCAGGGGCGCGCCTTCTGGATCATGGACAATGTGAGCTCCTTGCAGCAGATCGGAGCGGACTCCTCGGCCGAGAAGGTTGCCCTCTACAAACCCCGTGATGGCTACCGCACTGATCTCGGTGCGGGCAAGCTCAATCCCACCTTCGAGTACTTCCTGCCGGCAGGCACGCAAGGTCCGGTGAGCTTCGAGATCTTCGACTCGGCTGGTGAATTGGTGAATACCTATTCCAGTGCCGACGGCCCAACCAAGCCTGCGGCCCCCGTGGTCACGACTCCGGATCCGATGATGGAAGGACGTCAGGCGGAACTCGGTGGTCGCGGCCGCGGTCGTGGAGGTAGAGCCCCAGGCGCTCGCGGGCAACGCGGCGGAAGAGGTGGCCGTGGTCGTGGCCGTGGTCGTGGCGGCAGAGGCCCACAGGTCAGCCTGAACGAGGGCCTCAATCGCTTCGCCTGGAACGTCCAGCACCAACTCGGCCTACCCGCAACTCCTGGTGAGTACAAGCTGCGCATGAAGGTGGGCGCTGAGAGCTTCGAGCAAGACTTTACGGTGTTGATCGATCCACGCCTCAGCGTCGACGGCATTACCGCCAAGGACCTGGCAGATCAGTTTGAGCACAGCCTCAAAATGCGCGCACTCAACGAAGACCTCAGCGACCTGGTCAGCAAGGTCGAAGCTGCTCAAGCTAGCGGCAAGGCGGGGGACAAGCAGGCGGTGGATGCCGTCGCCGGCAAGCTCTTCTCAGAAACCTACCGCTACGGAGTTCCCGGCCTGCAGGCGCAAATCCGCTACCTCGGTGGAGCGACACGGGCGGATCAGAAGCTAGGCAGCGATGTCATCAAGCGCTACGCGCAGGTGCGCGCCCAGCTGGATGCATTGCGGGCGGAGATGGACAAGGCGATGCGCTAACGAACCGGGACGGGACTGGTGGGGCCTAGTATGGTCCCACCAGCTTCCCCACCGTCGTCATCCGCGGCTCGAGCAAGGCCCGCATGCCTTCGAGCAAGGCGACCCGATCCGCGAAACTCGGGATCATCGACTCGCCCCTGAAGTGCAGGCGCAGCGCCGAGCGTAGAGAATCCATCTGCATCGCATCCTCGCCGAACACATCCCCGAAGCCATTCTCCGGGAAATGGATCTGAGCGTAGCTCTGCATGTCAGAAGCCCGGCAAACAACATCCGGCGCATGCGCTGGATTGGCTGCACAGCGTAGCTCCGAATTGGTCTGCAAGACCATGGTCCAGGCCCAGTCGTAGTAGTCGTACAGCCTCTCCAACTGCGCATCTGGATGATCATCAGGAGCCAGGACCCAGTCATCGAAGTACCCTTCTGCCAGAATGCTCAGCAGGAAACTGTAGCTATTGCCAATCTCAGCGATCAGCAACTGTCCAGTCACCGGATGGCGCAGCTCCTCGTTGATGCTGGCCTTCCACCCAAAGCTATGATCCGGGTGCGAAGGATCCCGCCGTCCCTTGACGAAGGAGCTGGCCAGAACAGATGCTGCGACCTTGCCACCGGCATAATCGCGCAAGGCCTCCGCATCGCCGCGGCTGCGCACCTTGCCATCACTGTAGAAGAGCCCGGAAACGTAGTCGTAGGGATGCAGACCCTTGTTCACTCCGATAATGGCTTGAAACATCACGAAACCCATGCCCGTCTCACTGCCCCCTGCGCTTAGATCCGGGCGAGGCATGTTGGCTACGTAGTTGAGCGCATCCGCATACTGCCCTACCCCACCCACCTCGCTGCAGATGACGGGCTTCTTGTTGGCTCCCATGCTCTCGATTGCAGCCCAGATCGCCGCCTCACCCCGGATCCTGGTGAAGCTGTAGACCTGCACGCTGAGCACATCGAGTTCCGGGATGGCCGCATACTCTCGCACCCCAGCAATCGGCCCCAAGGCAGCCATTCCCACTGTGGTCTGCGCATCCGGATCAACTTCCTTGATGATCCTCAGTGTCTGCCGCACGAAGTTGAGCACGTTCTTGTCAGCAACACCGGGAGCCGAGGAAGATTCCGGCTCGTCCATGGCGTCCCATAGCAAGCGCGCCGGTGAATCTCGCAGCACCGTGACCACATCCCGCAGGTACTGAGCCATCTCGAGATAGAGAGGCTCCGCTTCCCCCGCAACTGCGAAACTTGCCCAGTTCTCGCTCTTGGGGTCATGGGCCGGGAAAAGGCGGACCCAGTTGTCGCCCGGGCTGGTATGCCAACCAGTTTGCAATCGGCGATCATCACAAGGCAGCCCCGCTCCAGGGCCATTGCTCAAGTTTGGATCAGTCCCGCCAAACATGTCCCATACGACCGGAATCAGGTAAAGACGATTGGCTTCGCAGAGCCCGCGGAAGTGACGCAGGTCCGCAAGGAACTGCTGACGATGCGCCTTCCAAGACGGGAAGGACAACCAGACCCGCACAGCATTCATGCCGAGACTGCGGATTCCGCGCAACTGCCGCGCCACGTCCTCCTTCGGTGAGGCACTCGCCGAGCCGACGAAACCAGAGGCGAGGGGCTCGGGCTGAGCGTTATAGAGACACCATTGAACTGTCGGCGAGGCGACCCCGCGAAAGTTCGCCAGTCGGGATCGCGCTGCATCCGGATTCCCCAGTTGGTATGAAACCAAGGAGGGGTACTCCGGGATGAAGTTGAAGGCCCGCAGATTGCGGTAGTCGCTGCGGATGGCCTCCCACTCGCCGGCATCCTGTGCTGGCAAAGCCGAAAGGCCGAGGACGAAGCAGCAGAGGGAGCGCCACAGGAATCGTTGCCCGCTTGGATTCATATCCGAGTGCGTTGGTCAGGACTGGCCCAGAGCAGCGGCAGGTGTGGATTCCGATTGAGCCGACGGGATGCTCCCGAAGACTCAGCGATCTCCTTGGTGGCCCAGGGATTCTAGAGCCAGCGACAGACGAGATCCACTGGCCTGGGCAGGGATCCAGGACTTAGTTCTGCCTGCAGTAATTCACAGCCTGAACTTCGCAGAGCAGAAAGGGTGAATGAACCCCTGCCCGGCTTTGCCA
>JAJFFD010000195.1 GCA_021776805.1 Planctomycetota bacterium | reverse complement strand
GGATCAGCAGGGCGATGCATCCGGTGGAGCGGTGAATGTCTTGCTCAAGGGGATTCCGGATGGGCCGATCTTCCAGATCAAGAGCGAGACCAGCTACAACTCGCAGGTTCGCAATCGCAACGACTTCCTCACCTATTCTGGCGGAGGGGTCAACACCTGGGGGCATGCGGGATCGGGCCGGGGTATCCAGTACGACAACATCGGCAGCAATTGGACCGGTGCGGTGGGAGTGAACAGAGGTGATGCACCGGGCAGCTACAAGTACTCGGTGGCCGGAGGCGACAGGTTCGAGTTCGACAACGGCATCACCATCGGTGGATATGCCAACTACTTCTATGAGCGGGACGCATCCTACGACGACGACGGGGAGGACAATTCTCTCTGGGTAATCAATCCCGGTGACCCGCTGACTCCGAAGACCATCCAGGGCGAGCCGGTGATCCCTGGCGGCGACTTCAAGACCAATCTCTTCGACATCACCAAGGGATCGGAGTTGGTGCAGTGGGGAAGCCTGGGCACCCTTGGAATCGAGAGCGAGAACCACTCTGCGACTGCGACCTATCTCTTCAGCCGGACCACGGAAGACAGCTCAACCCTCGCAGAAGACACGCGTGGCAAGGAGTACTTCTTTCCGGGGTACAACGTCAACGACCCTATGGATCCGGGCAACCTGTCCACCAACATCCAGGCAGCGCCCTACCTGAGAACGGAGACTCTCGAGTACACGGAGAGGGAAATCGAGACCTTCCAGCTGAGCACGGAGCACAAGTTGCCCGACTTCATGGGATTTGTCGACCCGGTGCTCGACATCACGGGTGCGCACAGCCGCGCGGATATGGATCAGCCGGACAAGAGGCAGTTTGGCACTCTCTGGCATCCTGACTCGTTCAACCCGGGCTTTCCGCCCTTCGTGCCGCCCTTCACTACTCCGGCGACCCATTTTCCCTTCAAGCCTGCCGCCAACTTCACGCTCGGCAATCTGCAACGCATCTTCAAGAAGATCGAACAGGACAGCGATCAATACTTCAGCAACCTCAAGCTGCCATTCGAGCAGTGGAGCGGAGATCGGGGGTATCTGAAGTTCGGCATCTTCAGCGACGAGGTCCATCGTGACTTCGATCAGGAGACCTTCAGCAACTTCAACGACTTCGGCAGCTTCCAGGGAGAGTTCGACCAGTTCTGGAGTGCGGCCTTTCCCTCCGAGCCAGGACACCCAATCACCGCATCCGAGGACGACATCGACTACAGGGGCAAGGAGAAGGTCTTCGCCTGGTACTCGATGATGGAGCTGCCGCTAAGCTCGAAGCTGAAGGTTCTGGGGGGAGTTCGTTTCGAGTCGACGAAGATCGACATCACCAACTTTCCCGAGGCTGATGCCACTTGGTTGCCGCCAGGATCTACGACTCCCGTGGATCTGGAGCCAGGTACAGGCGATGCGGATGTGTCTCTCGATCAGGATGACGTGCTGCCCTCTATCGCGCTCGTTTACACACCCACAGAGGAATGGACCTTCCGAGCATCCTACTCACAGACCATCGCTCGGCCGACTTTCAAGGAGCTGAGTCCGGTCCTCCAGTCCGAGTTCTTGGGTGGGCCAGTCTTCATCGGCAACCCGGAGTTGCAGTTGGCTTCACTCGACAATTACGACCTCCGCGTGGATTACAAGCATGCCGGCGGGCTCCTATCGGCTTCCTGGTTCTACAAGGACATGGACGATCCCATCGAGAACGTGCAGCGAATCCAGCCCTTTAGTTACACCCAGCCGGTGAACTACCCGAAGGGCAAGATCTCCGGGGTCGAGTTCGAGATTCGCCAGGACTTGGGCTACTTCAGCGAGTCCCTGACCGGTTTTTCAGTTGGTGGCAACGTCACCATCATCGATTCGAGCGTGGATATTCCGGAGGACGAAAAGCTCCTTCTTGCCCGGCCTGGAATCGAAGCTGCGCAGAACACCCGTGATGCAACGGGCGCCCCTGAACATCTCTATAACCTGTACACGACCTGGGATCAGGAGGCGTGGGGGTCGCAGGTCTCCCTCTTCTATACAGTGATCGGCGACACCTTGCTTGCCGGCCCGGGAACCTCGGCCGGCAACTACGTGCCATCGGTCTATGAGGTGGAGTACGGCAGCCTGAACTTGACCGTTTCCCAGCGATTGGGCGACTACTTGGGCCTGACCTTCAAGGCCAAGAACCTCACCAATCCGACCCGCAAGAGCGAGTATCGCTCGGCATACGTTCCCGGCGATCGAACCAAGACCAAGTTCTCGAGCGGCATCGACTATGTCATCAGCATCGGAGGAGAAATCTCCTTCTGATCGGGGGCGACCCGCAAGACCTCACAAGATCCTCACAAGTTCAGTGTTTGCTTGGAGCGCGAAGAATCACCATGAACAGTTTGCACGTCATCACCTCGCTTGCCCTCTCGCTGAGCTTCTCGGCGGATGCGCTCTCTCAGAAACAGGAGAAGCAGGCCAGGCAGGAACAAGTTCAGAACAGCCGGGACATGTTCGAGAAGTGGATCGAGACCGAGAAGCTCATCGCCAAGGAAAAGCGCGATTGGCGACTAGGCAAGGAACTGCTCAATGAGCGCGTCGACCTGGTGAAGCGGGAGATCGACTCCCTGCGCGAGCGCATTGAGGAGGCCGAGGAGAGCATCACCGGCGCGGAAAAGACCCACATCGAGCTGAGCGAAAAGAATGACAAGCTCGAGCAGGCCTCCGCAGAACTCGCCAGCATGGTGACTGCCCTGGAAGTGCGCAGCATGGACCTGATCAAGCGGCTACCCGATCCAATTCGTGATCTGATCAAGCCGATGAGCCAGAGGATCCCGAGCGACCCGGAGAAGGCCGAGCTCTCTCTCAGTCTCAGGTTTCAAAACGTGGTTGGCGTCCTCACGAATGTGAACAAGTTCAATCGTGAGATCCATGTCACCTCGGAGGTTCGTGAACTGGGTCCTGACCAGACGGCCGAAGTCACGACCGTCTACGTTGGCATCGGCCAGGGCTACTACGTCAACGCAAAGGGAGATCTGGCGGGGGTAGGTGGGCCTACTGCAGAGGGATGGGCCTGGCAGCCGGCGAACGGATCGGCTGCTGCGATCGCCAAGACCATCGCCATTCTGAAGAACGAGGAAGTGGCAGGATTCGTGTCCCTCCCCCTGCGAATCCAAAAGGACTAGGGGTCTGCATCCCGACTTTTCCTCAACAGGCACTCACACCCTCTTCACAGACTCCCCCGACCATATCAAGCCAATCGCGGGACCATGAAAGCGACCAGTATCTTTGCCCTGCTTCTACCCCTTATCGGCCTCGGGACCGTCACGGCCCAGGATCCGAGTGCGAGCAAGCAGAAGAGCTTCGAGCAGGCCGCCTCCGAAGCCGAAAAGCGTCTGCAGGCTAGCATCGCGGAGCTCAATGCCCTCTTCGAGCAGATGGCCGATGAGA
>JAJFFD010000194.1 GCA_021776805.1 Planctomycetota bacterium | reverse complement strand
CTCAGCGGTCTCAGCGGCTTGGCTGCCCAGGAAGGGGGGCTCAGCGAGTCTGAGAAGCGCTGGTTGGCGCAGCACCCGAATCTTCGTCTGGCCCCCGACCCCAACTTTCCGCCCTTCGAGTTCTTCGATGACAAAGCTGTCTACCAGGGCATCGCCGCGGACTACATGCGGCTGATCGAGGCGAGGCTGGGGATCGAATTCGATGTGAAGCGCCTTCGGGACTGGGATGAAGTCCTTTCTTTGGCTGAGGCGCGCAGTGTCGATCTGCTTGCTGCAGTCATGTCTTCACCGAAGCGCGAGAGATACATGCGCTTCACCAGGCCACACATCGAGTTGCCTGGGGTCATCTTCGTCGAATCGAAGACTGCCGGTGAGCTGAGCATGCCCGATCTGAAGGGGATGCGGGTGGCTGTGGTCTCCGGATATGTCTGGCAGGATCTCTTGGAGCTGGACTGGCCGGGTATCGAGCTCGATCTCGTGCCGGATGTGGAGACCGGTCTACAGCGTGTTTCCTTCGGAGAGGTGGACGCGATGATCGGCGATCCGGCGACCGCCACCTACTACCTCGAGAAGCAGCACATCTCGAATATCAAGATTGCCGGCGACTCCGGCTACCGTTATCGCCTGGCCTTTGCAGTGCGGAAGGACTGGCCCGAACTACATGGCATCCTCGAGAAGACCCTGGCGGGGATCACGGAGGAGGAGCGGAAGGGGATCCTTCAGAACTGGATCCACGAGAACGACAAGGAGAGTCTCTCCCGATTGTGGAGAGGGCTCCTCATCGTGTTGGGGGTATGCCTGGCCCTGATCTCCGCTGTTTTGATTTGGAACCGAGCCTTGCGCTCCCGGGTCTCGAGTCGAACGCGCGAGCTGGAAGCACAGATCAAGATTCGAGAAGAGGTAGATATCGCGCGTGCAGCTGCAATCGCAGCCAACGAAGCCAAGAGCGAGTTCCTTGCCAATGTGAGCCACGAGATTCGAAATCCCATGGCGGCAATTTTGGGCTTCTCAGAGTTGCTCTTGGATCCTAGCGAGGGGGATGAGCGCAAGCAGGACGCCGCCTTGACCATTCGTAGCAATGGTGAACATCTCCTGGCTCTCTTGAACAACGTGCTGGACCTGTCCAAACTCGAATCGGGCCGCGTGGACGTGGAGTGCATCGAGACCCCGCTCCTTCCACTTCTCGTCGGCCTGGGCAATCTGATCAGCCTACCAGCGGCCGCCAAGGGGCTCGAACTGGAATTCGAAGCACATTCTGCCCTGCCGGCCGTGATCCGTAGCGACCCCACCAAGCTGCGGCAAATCTTGGTGAACTTGCTGGGCAATGCGATCAAGTTCACTTCCAGCGGCAAGATCCAATTGCTCTGCCGCTTCTTACGCGGGCAGACCAACCGACTCAGCTTCGATGTGGTGGATCAAGGCATCGGCATGACTGAGGAGCAGCAGAAGAAGGTCTTTGAGGCCTTCGCTCAGGCGGATGCTTCGACGACTCGTCGCTTTGGCGGATCTGGGCTGGGCTTGGCCATCTCGAGGCGTCTCGCCAGGCTTCTCGGCGGGGACATCTTCGTCGAAGGACGACTCGACGAGGGTTGCTGCTTCTCGGTGAGTGTGCAGGTCGAGCTACCGGAAGAGCTGGACTGGCTGCCACCTGGCCGCATTGATCTCTCCCAGGCTGGCGATACGGAGCGCGAGGATGGCGCTCGATCTGGCAAGCAGCTGGATGGTCTCTCCATCCTGTATGCGGAAGACGGGCCCGACAATCAGCGACTCGTCTCGCACATCTTGGGAAGGGCTGGCGGCGAGGTCACTCTCGTCGACAATGGTGAGTTGGCAGTGCGTGCAATCGCGGCAGCTTCCTTCGATGTCATTCTCATGGACATGCAGATGCCTGTCATGGATGGGTATTCGGCGGCTCGTGACATCCGTGCGAGCGGCTGTGAGACTCCCATCATCGCCCTGACGGCGCAGGCCATGTCTTCAGATCGGGCGCGCTGCATAGCGGCCGGTTGTGACGAATACCTGAGCAAGCCCATCAAGAACAGGCTTCTGGTTGAGGCTGTGGGGAAGATCGCCAGGGCCTGTCAGCGGGCAGGAAGAAGCTAGAGAGGCTGGGCGAGTGCCTGGCCCGAGTTTCTAATCGCTTTGTTTCACGGGGATTAGGCTGGGTCTGATCTCAGCCCAGTGCTTGGCTCCCAGCTGCCTCCGATAGCTGTCAGTCAAGCATTGGCCAGGAAGCGCCGATAGGAAGGGCACTAGAGCTCCTTCCCAGAGGTCTTCCGGATGAACAGCAAGGCAATCCTATCCCTTCTCGCAGTCGGCATCGGTCTTGGCGCATGCACCGCCGGCAGCGGCACGGCTGATTCGAGCTTCAATGTCATGGTCGAGGCCACGGGCTTCGCCAGCGGCAGTGTTAGTCGAGTTGACTTCGCACCAGTGATCCGGCGGGACATCACTCTGCCCGCATCGGTCACCCTCTCGGGGACAGTCACCGACGATGGCGGTAGCCCGATGAACAATGTGGCTGTGAGCTTCAGGGGCTCTTCGCGCATGTCTGCCTTTGCTTCGACGAGTACGGATGCATTCGGTGACTACAGCGTCACGCTGCCCGCAGGGATCTGGATCGCCGAATTGGACTCGGGCGTGGCGAATCTGGGGACGATTACTTCGAGCCCCTTCACTCTTCTCGCTGGAGGTCCGGGAACCCGTGACTATCAATTTGCGGCTCCGGTCGCCGTGTCCGGCTCGGTCTTCGAACTCGGCGGTCCTGGGATCGCGAGTGCCCAGGTCATCTACACCGGAGTCAATACGGGTGCCACGGTCAACCTGACTGCGGACGGAGTTGGCTTCTACAGCACGACTCTCGTTCCCGACACCTACGAAGTCGAAGTCACGCCGGCCGGTGCTTCCGCGAACACGCACCTGAAGGAACTCTTCCCGTCGGTCACGATCAGTTCGCCGACAACCCGCGACTTTTCACTAGAGCCCGGTGTGCAGGTGTCCGGAGAAGTGCTGAGCGATCTGGGAATTCCCCTCCTCGAGAGTACGGATATCGAGGTGATCCTGCCTTCTGGCAGCAACTTCTTCGCGCCCACTCCGGTCACCGCGAACCCGGGTGATGGCACTTATTCCATTGGTCCGGTTCCGCCGGGTAGCCTGGAGTTCGAGTTGAGGGCGCCGGACGACTCGGGTTTCCCACGGCAACGAATCAGCGCCACAGTGGTTGGTCCAACTGCGCAGACCTTGGATCAGCCTCTACTGCCCGGTCTGGTGATCACCGGCACCATCCTCCAAGAGGATGGCTTCACTCCGGAGATGAACGTCACGGTCCAGGCCGTGCCGCAGGATGGTTCTCTCGCCCCTTCAGATGTGCTTACCGATGCGGCTGGCTTCTATGAGATGTCGCTCTTCCCAGGTACGCACCGCTTCGAATTCACTCCGACCGTTGCGAATCTGCAACTGCCGGAGGCACGTGAGTATGCGGTGGGTGGGAGCCCGCTCTTGGATGTGACTCTGACCGCTGGGGCGATTGTCCAGGGTACGGTCAGGGATGGCGGGAGTCCGGAAGCGGATGTCCTCGTGGAGATTCCAGGAGTGATGGGTGCTTCCGATGTCACCGATGGTGGCGGCAACTACTCCTTCCTGGCGCCCCTGGGGACAGCGAACCTGAATCTCGAGGCGCAAAGTGGTGCCTTGCTCGGCGTCGTCTTCGATGCCTTCGAAGCTCTCGCGGTGACCTCACCGGGTCCAATCAACCAGGACATCGCCCTCGATCCGGCCACATCCGGGGGCACGGTCGTGGTGGGTACCGTATTCGAACCAGATGGCGTGACGCCGGTGGTTGGTGCAGACGTGGTCGCCAGGGACAATGACGGCGGCACTATCATCGGCAAGACCACCAGTGGCGTCGGCGGAAGCTACATCCTCGTGGTGCGCTAGGTATCCAGCCTAGCGCAGGAAGCCCTTCGGAAGATAGCTCGTCGCGCCCTCGTTGGCCTGGGAGGCACCGGGGGTGCTGCGGCCGTTCTCCACCTGGCCTTTGATCAGATCGATGAGCTCGTCCACGAGCTCAGGCTTGTCCTCGGCAAGATTGGTGGATTCGCCGGGATCCGAGTCCAGATCGAAGAGTTGCAAGAGGGGGCTCTTGTTGGCGTAGGCCTGCGCAGGTCTGGGTTCGCTCCAGCCGCCAGAGCCAGGACAAAGCAAGAGCTTCCACTTGCCCCTGCGGATCGCGAAGGAACCGTTGATGGAGTGATGGATGGTGCTCGTTCGTAGCCGGCCTCCGCTTGTCTCACCGCGCAGAATCGGCAAGAAGCTCACGCTGTCCTCGCCTGCATTGTCGGGGAGATCAAGTTCGACCAAATCGGCAGTGGTGCGCATTAGGTCTGTCAGGCAAATTGTTTGCGCGCTGCTCGAACCAGGCTTGGTGACTCCCGGCCAGCGCAGGATGAAGGGCACCCGGTGGCCACCCTCGTAGATGTCTGCCTTGTAACCCCGGTAGACATGGCTCGGATGGTGGCCGTGCTCTGCGAGTTCAGCAAATTTGGCCCGCGGAGAGCAACCATTGTCGCTGGTGACGATGAAGATCGTGTTCTCTGCTACCCCAGCCGCCTGGACGGCTCGCATGACCCGTCCGATGCAATCATCGACTTGCAGGACGAAGTCGCCATAGGCATTGGTGCCGCTCTTTCCCGCAAACTTCTCGCTGGGCAGGATCGGAGTGTGCGGTGCGGCCAAGGCCAGGTACAGGAAGAAGGGGGAGTCTTCCCTGGCTCTTCTGTCGATGAAATCGACCGCCTTGTCTGTGAAGGTCTGGAGAACTTCAGCGTGCACGAAATCGGCCCCGGTCAATCCCCTTCGCCAGAAGCCCTGGTAGTCCTGGTTCTCGGTGACTCGGTCCGGTGCAGCGGTGACCCGGCCATTCTCGACGTAGACGTACGGAGCCATGTCGAGGGATCCGTTATGGCAGAAGAACTCATCGAATCCATTCACCTCAGGCCCATTGGCTACCGGGCCGGCGAAGTCGATCTTTTCTCCATCCATGCTGAAGTCCCAGCCCAGATGCCACTTGCCGATGCAGGCAGTGGCGTAGCCCTGGTCCCGTAGAATCGAGGCCACGGTGGCTCGCTGGGGATCGATCAAATGAGTGGAGGCGCCGCCGAGAACGCCGTTCTTCAGCCGAGTCCGCCAGGCATAGCGACCGGTGAGAATGCCGTAGCGCGTCGGGCTGCAGACCGACGATGGCGAATGCGCGTCGGTGAAGAGCATGCCTTCTGCAGCCAGCCGATCCATGTTCGGCGTCTTCCATGCGGCCTCTGCATTGCAGCAGGACACATCGCCGTAACCCAGATCGTCGGCCAGAATGTAGACGATGTTGGGAAGCTCTCGAAAAAGGGACTCTTGACAGAGATCGAAGAGATTCTGCTCTTTGGATTCTTCGAAGTTTGCGACGCTGCGGCCAAGAATGCTCGCAGACAGGGCGCAGGCGGCAAGGAAACTCCCGTCTGCGTTCGGGTGGCTACGATCATCGGTATGCAAGCGTCGTTGGGGGAACTCAGCCAGGGAGCCTCGCCAAAGTTCGCCGACGGGGGCCAGTCGGCAGTCAAGGTCTCTGGCAATCTGGCGATAGACCTCGCTGATTCGGTTTTGGCTTTCCGCTTGATGTTCGCGAGCCCAAGTCATGAAGAGCAGGGTTTCGGCACCTGACCCGCGGATGAGTTGATCGAAGCGCTGGGCATAGGAACGCAGTTTTTCCGGATGTCGAGTAGCTGCCTGACTCTGGCCTTGCAGAACGACAAAGTCCCACTCACCGGACTTGATGAGTTGCCTTGTTGCCGCTGAGTTCCAGTGTTTCTCGAGAGTGAAGCCACCCTGACAATGAAGCTCAGCCTGGATCTGAGGCCTGCCACTCTCATCCTGCGAGATGCGCTCGAGGGTCTTGTGCAGGTCGTTGTAGTAGGTGTAGCTGTTGCCGATAAGCAGTACGCGCTG
>JAJFFD010000193.1 GCA_021776805.1 Planctomycetota bacterium | reverse complement strand
GTCCGCAGCGCACTCTTCTTCGCCTCCGCCTGCACCACAGCCACAGCCACCTGCACCTCTTCACTCGCCGACCCCAAGCGCACCAGATCCACCGGCTGATATCTGCCAAACAAGCTCAGGCGGCTTTCACCCATCACCTGCTGATGAATCGTCGCGTCCTCCGCCAAGAGAATCCGACCTACCTCCTTGTCCTGCAGGTTGCCCAACAATGGATTGCCCAGGACCCCAGCCGCCAACATGCCGATGCCGCCAAGCATGTTCAAAGTCAGCGCACCACCGCGCGGTGACTGTTCCGCAGCCAACCCGAGCATGGTTGGCCAGAAGAAGGTCTTGCCCAACCCGTAGATCGTTGCTGCGACCAAGATCATGGCGCCGGTGGCCGAAGACAGGCTGTAGAGGCCGATGATCGCCAGTGCTGCACTCACCGCCAGGAGGCCGAGAGGCGAAAGCTTGTGCACGATGGGTCCCGCCACGAAGCGTAGGATCATCATCAAGGTCGCCGTGTAGACGAGAACCCAGGCAGGGTGGAACTCGGACTTGATCATCTCCGGTTCCATGAGTTCGGTGATCCAAGAGTCGGTGCCGAGCTCGGTGATCGCCAGGGGCATCATGATCAGCATCAAGATGATGAAGAATGGACGTCCGGGGCTCTGCAGGTAGACGCCGGTGAGGATGGTCAGGCCGGCGATGCTTCCCCAGGTCACGTAGTCGTTCCATTCGAAGACCCGGCCGACTTCCATGAGGATCATGGTGAAGGTAATGAGCCCGCCGAGGAAACCCGCCTCCTTGAGCATGTCCTTGTAGCTGACGCCGGCGGCGACGCGTTCGGTCACCGGGAAGTGGCAGGTCTTGAGCACGGCGCCGTAGATCACCACGGGGATGAAGATGAGGGCGATGCGGGTTTGCCAGCCGATGGCGCCGTCGGTCATGCCACTGAGGACTCCGTTCTCCGAGAAGGAGATGGCCAGGATGCCGGCGAGCATGAGCCCTGCCGGCCAACCTGCGTGCAGGATGTTGAGCCACTTGGTCTTGTCCTGCTTGAACATGGTGGCCACGATCGGATTGATCGCCGCTTCGATGGCACCGGCGGCGAGGCCGCCGAGGAAGCTGGCCAGGTACAGAGTGGCGTAGCCGTTGGCGAAGATGGTCAGCAGGGCGAAGGCCGAGTGGGCGAAGAAGGCGAAGAGGATCGCCTTGCCATAGCCGATGCGATCGATGATCAGACTGAAGAGCACGATGCTGACACCGAAGGGCCAGATGCCCACGCCAAGGATCTCGCCGCGCTGGGTCTCGGAGAGATTGAAGGCCTGCGCCAGGTCATCCATGATCATGATGCGCAGGATGAAGGCGAAGGAGGTGGCCACGAGGGCGATGAAGCAGCCCCAGAAGAGGCGGCGGTTGCCATCGAGGGCATGGGGCATGGAATCGCTCATGTACGGTTTCCTAGCGAAGGGTCTTCAGTCTTGGTTCCGGATCGAGTTCGAGATCGAAGTCCTTGTAGCGCACTTCCGTGGCGCCCCCTGAGTGCAGCTGCAGGGCGATGATCCCGGTACGAGCACCCCCTGGATCTTTCAGGTCGACGCAGGGCTTGCCGTTGATGGCCGTGCGCAGGTGATCGCCGACGGCGAGGATCTCGTACGTGTTCCAATCACCGGGGCGAATGTGTTCGTCCCCGGGCTTATCCCAGAGCAGGCCGCGGCCGTGCTCCTCGTAGAGTTTGCCCCACCAATCCTGGCCGATGTCCGCTTGATAGCCCTTCACCTCGACGGGGCCCATGGCCTCGCTGCGAAATTGAATCCCCGAGTTGCCTTGGTTGTCCACGAGCTTGACCTGCAGGGTGAGGCGGAAGTCGCCGAGCATGAGTTCGCTCTTCGCCCAGATATTGTGATCGAGGCCGCTGGTCTTCCCGACCAGTTCGCCGTTCTGCAGGCTCCAGTATGCAGGGTCGGCGATCCAGCCCGCGAGTGACTCAGCGTCAAAGAATGTGCTCAGGTTGTCCTTGGTGGCGAGCATGGGTACCTGACCAGGACTGGCCAGGTAGGCGAGCATGTCGCGAATCTCCTCGTTGCTCATGGGGGTGAGCTGACCCTCGGGCATGAGGGAGATGCTCGAGCTGGAGATGTTGAGTTCGCCGCCGGCTTTCTTGGCGATGTCATCGAGGGACACCACCGTCGTCTCCGTGTCATTGCGGATGGTGATGCTCTGCTCCGTGCGGTCGCTGACCACGCCGGCCAGGTAGCGACCGTTCTTCAGGGCGAGCACGGTCATCTGATACTGGTTACCGACCTCCGAGCTGGGATCGATGATGTTGCCCAGGATGTAGTCGAGATCGGCGCGGTTCGAGCCGGTGATGTCGGGCCCGATGTCCGTGCCGCTGCCGAAGAGTGTGTGGCAGACCAGGCAGCTGCGGCTGGCGATCTCGCGGCCGCGGGGGAGGTCCGCGCTGGCCAGATAGTCAGCGCTCATGAGTTCCTTGAGTCGCTCGATCTCCGCGTGCTTGCTGGCGGGAGTCGGGCGGGCACGACCCCAGGCTCGGGACATCAGCTGATCTACCTCTCGATTGCCGAGTTCGACGATCTGGCGACGAGCGCTTGCTGAGTCGAGGGCCGAGCTCGGTAGCTGCTCGTCGATGATGGCCTGCAGAAGGGCTTTGGCGTAGGCCGGGCGGCTGGCCAAGCTGCTCACCGCTGCTTGGCGAGTTTCGAGATCGAAGGACTCGTAGCCGGCGATGAGCAGACCGGGACTGCGTGGGTGATCGTAGGAGGCGAGCCCGCGTGCGGCGGCGGCGCGGAGTTCTTGGTCGTCGAGAAGCTTGTGTAGGATGCCCGGCAATTCCAGGTCTTCAAAGCGCAGCAGATTGTCGAGAGCTTCGAGTCGGGCTTCGCTGCTCGCATTCTCGTCTTTCAGACGTCGACGCAACTCGGGAGCCACCGAAGCATCGCCGAAGAAGAGGGCCAGAGAGATGGCGCGGTCGCGGTAGCTCGCGTCCTCGAGGAGGGTCTGCGAGACCTTCGACCAGGCGGCGGGCATGCTCGGTTCGCTGCTCTCGCGGACGAGGGCGACGAGCATCTCATCCAGGAGCATGCTCTTGAAGATCTCCGAGTCGGAGGCTTCGAGGGCGCTGATGAGCGTATCGAAAGCTGCGTCTTTGCCCGAGGCCATGCGCCGCATGATGAAGCGGCTGAGCTGGGGGATCTGGGATGTCCAAGCCAGCTCGAGAGCGCGGGGTGGGTTGTTGGGTACGAGAGGTTCGATGCCGTACCAGATCACCAGGGGAAGATTGTGGTCGCTCGCGTCTTCGCCGTGCGCGACCAGGCCGGCGGCGATGTCCCAGCGTTGCCTGAGGGGCAGCCGTTGCAGAGCGGAGGCGAGGTAGAGGCGGACTACTGGAGAAGGATCCGATTCGGCCATCCCGACCATCTTGTTTAGAATCGAGTCTTCAACCTTTCGATCCTCGAGGGTGAGTTGGATGGCCCAGGCGCGTAGGTACTCGTTCTCCTCTTCCATGAGGGATAGAGTGAACTTCTCGCGCAGCCCGCCAAAGGCGTGCATGGCCCAGACGACACGTAGCTTGATCCGCGGATCGGAACTCTTCTCGAAGAGTTCCCGGAAGGCGAAGAATGGCTGCGCACTAAGTTGCGCACTAAAGTTCCACTTGCTGAGCCCACTGGAGTGCTCCTGCAGAAGGCGGCGCGCCATGCGCGCCTGCCACTCGTTCGTATGGGTCAGGAAGTCGACGAGATCGTACGGGCGCAGGTCCCTGAGATTGACTAGCGGTGCCCGCTCCTCCCCCTCGTAACTCACTTTGTACAGCCGCCCATTACTCCGATCCCAGATCTCGGGAGTACGCAGGTGGCAGGCCTGCTCGTCGTACCAATCGATCATGTACACGCTGCCATCGGGCCCCGTGCGCATGTTGATGCCGCGAAACCAGGGATCATTGGCCAGCAAGAAGTCCTTGCCATGGGTACCCACCAGGCCGGACCCACGGCGCGAGAGGTGATCCACGTTGAAGCGGTTGCCGTGGATGTTGCTCATGAAGACCCCGCCCCGGTACTCGTCGGGAAAGGAGTCGCCCAGATAGATCATCGCGCCGCAGTGGGCATGGCCGCCGCCGACAGACTCGGAGACGCCGTTACCCGCGTGCGCGGTCGCACCCAGGTAGTGCAGGTGATCGGCGATGGTCTTGATGTCGTCGAAGACATACGGGTTAAAGTGCTGCCCCGCCTGCCGGTGATAGCGCCCGCCCTGGATGACATGAAAGAGATGCGGAATCACGCAGGCGGTGATGATGGCCTGCCCGTGCTCATCGAAGTCCACACCCCAGGGATTGCTGCTGCCCCAGGCGAAGACCTCGAACTCATGGCGGGTCGGGTGGTAGCGCCAGACACCGGCGTTGATCGGCTCGCGATCCGCGTCGGCAGTGCCTGGCTTGCCCACCCGTGAGTGGGTGAAGACCCCATGGCAGCCATAGAGCCAACCGTCCGGTCCCCAGTTGAAGGCGTTGAGGGTTTCGTGGGTGTCCTGATAGCCCCAGCCATCGAGGAGGATCTGCGGTTCGCTGTCCGGCCTGAGGTCGCCATCCCGGTCGGGGATGAACATGAGGTATGGGGCCGCGCCGACCCAGACGCCGCCAAAGCCCACCTCGATGCCGCTGACCAGATTCAGGTCGTCAGCGAAGACCGTCGGTGCACCCCAGTCCCCGTCGCCGTCCGAGTCGTCGAAGACCAGGATGCGGTCCCTGCCCTCGCCATCCGGGCGACGAATGGGATAGGAGTGCGCCTCGGCCACCCAGATGCGACCCCTGTCGTCGATGCAGAAGGCGATGGGCTGATGCAGGTCCGGCTCACCGGCGACCAGCTCTACTTTGAAGCCCTCGGGCACAGACATGCGCGCGGCGGCTTCGAGAGGTAGGTACCCCTCCTCGCGTTCCTTGGTGGTCTCGGCCTTTGCCTTGATGCGTGGATCCGCATCGTGGAAACGGAAGTCGTCGAAGTTGATGTGCCCCCAGCCCCCAGACTCCGTGTCGACGAGCTTGATGTAGATGCTCTCTCCCTGCACTTCGCTCAGGTCCACGTAGCGCGGGTACATGTTCTCCCGATTGCCGCCACTGGCCTTGAAGAAGGTCTCATCCCCCTGGGCGCGGATCAGTTCCATCCGCGTGGCCTCGGTCCGACCGCCGCCGATGAGGAAGCTCGCGTAGGGATGAGTGACCTCGAAGCTCGCCGAGCGCAATTCACCGGTGGCCCGATCGCTGCGATCCGGCTCGTAGCCGCCGATCCAGAAGCGACCCTGGTGCATGCTCGCTGATCCCGATCGCCGCGGCTTCACCGTGTCGCCTTCGACGGGCATCTTGGCGAAGGCCTCGCCCTTGGCACTCCAATCGCGCATGTCGCCGGTCTCGAAGTCCAGGTTCAGCGCCTCGCCGTCGGCGCCCAAAGGCAGCACACCCGTCCGATCGATCTCCGCGCTGCGTGCACGCATCTGGGTAAAGTCCTGACGCCGCTGAGCGAGATACTCGTTACGGGAGACAGGGCGCGTGCTGTGGCGATGGAAGAAGGTCCCCATCTTGTTGCCGACGACCAGATCCGGCAGGCCATCGCCGGTCATGTCGCCGGCTACGACCTGGGTGCCGACGCCAGAGTGGCCGTCGATCTCCCAGGGGATGAACTCGACGCCTTTCTCCGTTCTGGACAGCTGCAGCCAGTAGAGCAGGGCCGGCTCCTTGTCCGCCTTGTCGTTGCCGCCATGGGCCCAGTAACGCGCGCCGGTGACGATGTCCTTCAGACCGTCCCCATTCATGTCCACCAGGTCGATGGCGTGCAGGTTGCCGATGACCAGGCCGTAAGCACTCTCACGGGCGAACTCGCCCATGATGCGGTGGGGGACGAAGTCGATGCTGTCACCCTCGCGAATTTGTTCGTACCAGAACAGACCGTAGCCGTGGGCGTTCCAGGAGGAGATCACATCCGCGTCCCCGTCACCATCCACATCGTAGGCGTACATCTGCGCCCCACCCCGTTCGCCAAAAACGTACTCATGCTTGGTCCAGAGCGGATCCCCATCCACCAAGGCCGGCTGCTGCCACCAGCCGCTGCGGGTGAGTAGGTCCATGAGGCCATCCCCATCGATGTCGCCGAGTCCCAGACCGTGGGTGAACTTGCCGCCGGCGCCGGTGGGCGACACAGGCTGGAAGGCCCAAGGCTCTTCCGGCGCATCCCAGTTCGGCGCCGCATAGCCGAGTCGATCTTCGAACTGGCAGATCAACTCGGGCTGGCCATCGCCGGTCAGGTCCGCAAAGGTCGGTGACTCATTGTCGACCTGCTCGAAGACTCGATGCCGCTGCCAGTCACCGATTCCCTCACCTGGATTCTCGAACCAGGACGCGTCCTTGCCCGGGAAGCCGATGAAGAGTACATCCTCTGCCTCGTCCTTGTTGAAGTCGTAGGCGAAGGCGAAGAAGTTGTCCGAGTAGCCGGCGACGTCGAAGACCTTCGGCGGATAGATCGCATGACGTTCCTTGAACTCCGGACCCACATACCAAAATGGGCCGGCGATCAGGTCCTGCTGACCATCGCCGTTGAGGTCGCCAAAGCTGGCCCCCTCTGAATAGAAGTCCTGATCCAGTTGGATCTTCTCGAAACTGTGTACTTGGTGGCTCTGCTGTGTCCGGACTCCCATCCCAGACACGAGCGCCACGGCGAGAGCGAGGCCGAGGGTGCGCATGGCGCAATCCTAGGCGCAGCTGCTCTCGAATGCAGTGCCTAGGATTGCAGGGAGAAGTCTGGAAGCGTCATTTTCTTGCCGCCGGCCATGGCCGATTGGTGGGCGAGGATGCCCACAGCGGTCCAGTTGGCCGAGCGTCGGGCGTTGGGGAAGGGGTCCCGGTTTTCGAGCAGGGCGCGGACAAACTCATGGGCCATGTGCGGGTGGGAGCCGCCATGCCCGGAGCCCTGGGTAAAGGACAGGTGCTGATTCGCGGCCGAGTCGTACACACCCTTGCTGGTGTACTCGCGGATCTCCGCGGGCAGAATCGATGCATAGTCGGGTACCAACACCCGGCTCGGTTCTTCGCCGACGTGAAGGATCGGATCCTCACCCTCTACAAGGGGCCACTCGAAGGACTTCTTGCTGCCGTAGACCTCGAAGCTCTCGCGGTACTGGCGCGCCGTGTTGAACAAGGATCGGCTGATCTCAGCGCCGAGCTCCGAGTTGCGCAGCTTGATGTGGCAGCTCTCCACGGCGAAGGGGGAGTCGTACTTGCCGATCAGATTTTCGTCGATGCGACCGCTGCCGATGCAGGAGACGTACTCGGCTTCGCCGTTTGCCAGGGCGAGCACGGGGCCTACACAATGGGTTGCGTAATGCATGGGGGGCAGGCCTTCCCAGTATCCGGGCCAGCCGGCCATCTCCTGCTGATGGGAGGCGCGCAGGAATTGCAGACTGCCGAGTTCGCCCGTTTCGTAGAGTTGCTTCACGAAGAGGTATTCGCGGCTGTAGACCACGGTCTCCATCATCATGTAGCGCAGGCCCTCACTCTCGCTGAGCTCGACGATGCGCTGCATCTCTTCGAGCGTCGTCGACATGGGCACGGTGCAGGCCACGTGCTTGCCCGCCTCGAGGGCGGCGATGGACTGGGGGGCGTGGTCCGGGATGGGGGTGTTGATGTGGACTGCGTGGACGTCTGTATCCCGCAAGAGCTCGCCGTAGTTCTGATAGCGCTTGTCGATGCCGAAGGCATCACCGATGGCGTCGAGCTTGTCCCGGCTGCGCTGGCATATGGCGACCAGGTTGGCGTTGGGATGCTTCTGGTAGATGGGAATGAACTCGGCACCGAAGCCGAGGCCGACGATGGCGATGTTGATCTGGTCCTGGGGCACGGGGGTCTCCTGGTTGGGAGCTAGAGCCTAGCACGGTCGCAGGGGTGGTTCAGGCTAAGAGAATCCTTATCCCTCATCGCCGAGAGTAACTCTGCGCACCCTCTCGTAGCAGCGCCTCACTGCGGCGACATCCGCAGAAAACTCCTGCTCACAGCTGCAACCCTCTGATGTGGAAAGCACCTCCTGAGCGAGATCGCGAAGGTGCTTGTTAGCAGTGAATGTCGCGACATTCTTCCATTCACCATCCATGTATGGCTTCTTGGCACGGGCCAAGAAGATCCCGCAATGCAGGTTGTGGTTTAAGTGGTAAAGCCTCGTGTCTCCCATCCAGTTCGTCCAATCGAGTGGTTGGATAGAGATCTCATCCTTGATGTGCGCAAACAGACATGCTGCGAAGCCGACGGAAACTGTTTGAGCGTCAGTCCTCGAAAGGTACGCGCCAGACCAAGTTGGATTTTCGGCGCCCCGCTCCATGAAACTCAGGAAGGCCATACCCGACTCCAAGTTTGGATGCGCGACCGTGATCGCCAAGACTCTCGCCCAATCCGGATTCGCGGAAAACGACTCGACCACGCAGAGGCGCGATAGCTGGTCACGCGACCAGATGTTCAGATACCAGGGCAGGTCGACCATGCGTGCTCCTGAGCGCGGGATCGCGAGGTACTGCGTGTAGGCTTCACTTTCATAGGTGCTCCGAAACCAAGCCTCGGTGTACTTCTCCAGGTTCCCGAGCTCAGCGAAACCTTCGCAATAGGGCTGAAAAGAGCCGGTTGCTGGCGCGCTGCAAGACCCGAGCGCCAGTGGCAAGATCATGCATGCAAGCAGCGCAGATCGGCATGAGAGGAGTTTGCTGGAAGTCGCCATTAGGTTCTGGCCCGCTCTCCCAAGACTGGACCAGGACCATTTTAGTCCTGGGTCGCAACCAAGTGTTGAGGAAGGCCCAGGAAGCGTCACGCATCGGAGCAGAACCCTCGAGCTGAGGGATGCGCAAGTCAAACTGGTCGCGATTTGTCCGGTGCCAATTGGCGCGGATCCGCCTGGCGGTACGGCTGCTGAATGGTCGGCACCCTGCACCGAGAGAAGCCACCGCGAGCACCCCCCCGTTCGGTGTAGAGGGCCCCTACCTCTCCCGCCCCTTATCCTCGACGAGCTTCACGGCCCAGAGCCCCGAGTTGTGATCGGCAAAGAAGATGTGCCCCTTGTGAGGCTGCGGCCCCCAGACCATCGGCGCGTTCGGCACCAGGCCCTTCGGGTAGGTCGGCAGGAAGAAGGCGATCTCGCGCCCTTGCCGGTAGAGATCACCCATCAGGTCACCGGAGATATCGACGACGCGCAGACCGCCGTTGTAGTACGCGACATAGAGGGTCGTGCCTTCAATCCAGTAGTTATGCGTGCCGGCCTCGGGGACCTGGTAGCGCGCGACCTCCTTCGGGTTCTTCAAGTCGGTGAAGTCGACGAAGTGTAGCCAGCCGCGCGCGTACGTCGGGTGGTCTCTGACGTGGTCACCGAATGGAAAAGCCTCGTCGCCAGCGATCACGTAGAACTTGTTCGTGTCGGGGCTCTTGAAGGGAAACGCCGCGTGGTTCCATCCCGATGGATACGTGTACTGCGCGAACTCGACCGGATTCGAGGGCGAGCCCTTTGCGATCCCGTTACCGACATCGACGAGGCGCAGGCCGTGGTCCCAGTTGGACGAGTAGGCGATGCCGTCCTCGATCCAGACGTCGTGGATGCTCGCGCCTGGCTCGAACACCTGAAATGACCCCACACGCACTGGCGCTTTGGCATTCTGGATATCGAGCACGTCGTAGCGTCGACCGTTGCTCAGGGCATAGACGTACTGTTCGTCGATGAACAGGTTGTGCACGCCGCCGGTCAGGTCATAGCTGTATTCGCTGATCTTCTTAGGCTTGCGTGGATTCTCGACGTCGTAGAGCACGATGCCGTTCTTGCGATCGCTCGCGCCCTCGCGACTGATGATGCAGAGGCGCCCATCTGCACTGACTTTGACGTCATTGACCGTGCGCGCGTCCACAGTCACCGTGGCGATGTGCTCGAGCCGCGAAGGATCGGTCACATCCCAGAAGAAGGTGTCACCGTTTGCACCCCAAGTGCCAGTGACCGCGTAATCGCGACCATCGACCCCTTCCCAGACCCAGAGATCGGAAGTATGGACATCGATGACCAGGCCGTGGCCGACCTTGACGAGCTTACGCTTTTGCTCGAAACGCTCCGTGCAGCGAATCGTCTTGCGCGCAAACACGTTTCCGCAAGTCGCGACGATCGTGTAGAGACCCGGTGATTCTGCAACGAAGCGCCCATCCTGCTCGATCTGACCCGTCGCTGCATTGCCGAGCTTGTCATCGGGCGCGGCGTAGAAAGCAAAATGCGTCGGCACACCTTCCACAGCTTTGCCGCTCGCGTCTCGCGTCGTCGCGCGAAAGGTGACCACGTCACCGGTTCGAGCCAGGCTCGCGCTCGCCGTGATCTCGAGAGTCGCCACCGGGTTCGCGAGGACCTCGACAGGGTGCTCGAAAGAAAGCCCGCCGCCGTTGCAGCGTAGAGTGACTCGACCGGGCCTGCGGCCGGTCAGCATCCCGAACTCGTCGATTGCCGCGATCGTCGGGTCGCTGCTCTCAATCACGACTTCCAGATCCTCGCGCGGAGCCTCGTTCTTGTCGAGAACGGCGCCGACGAGCCGCCGGGTCGCTCCGATGAACAAGCGGCTCGGCGCGTCGCCCAAGCTTAGCCTGACCGGCTCCGGCCGACCGACCGTGACCGTTACCTTTGCTTCCGGACCTCGCTCTCCCCCGACCATGGAACGGGCCATCACAGCGAAGCTGCCCGGCTCGATTGCCTGGAGCTCGCCGTCGGAACTGACCCGCACGGACCGCCGGGCCCGCGAGAAGAAGAGCACCTCGCCTTCGACTGGGCGTCCGCTGACGTCGACAATTTCGGCTTCGAGTTTGATCTTGTCGCCCACGTCCAAGGTCACGGCCGTCTGCGAAAGCTTGATCCGATAACTTTCGGTAGCGGTGGACTGTTCCTGCGCGAACATATCTGCGCAGAGGACGGCAATGACGAGCGGCAAGAATCTGGATAGCATGGAGACTCTGGAGTTTCGAGGGTGTCCCGGGAATGCTACCAGAAAGCTCCTCAGCGAGATCCACAACAGAATCCACGCTCTTGCCGAGTCCAAGTGACAAAAACGGTTCGAGGAGCGTCCAGGGTGGATCCCCGAGGCTGTTTCATGGGTCGAAGGATCGGTTACACTCCCTTCCCATGCAACCCGTCTCACGCCACGCCGCTCCGGCGACAGTCTCTCTCCTCGTGGGTATCGCGGCCGTCCTCGCGCCAGTGCCCCTACGCGCTCAGACCGAACAGCCCATCGACGAAGCCTCGGAGGTTCCCGAGGGTCACTCCGTCCACGGCAACGTGTTCAACGAGGGGCCACGCCAGCGCGCGTATCTGATGAACGGGATGAACCCGAACGTCCACATTCCGGTGTCGACGAAGGACGACAGGGTGCGCGCCTTTGTCGATCAGGGAGTCGTGCAGCTGCACGGGTTTTGGTATTTCGAGGCCGAGCGGAGCTTTCGCCAGGCCGCCGCGATCGAACCATCCCTCGCAATCGCATACTGGGGCATGGCGATGGCCAACGTCGAAAATCCCGCGCGCGCCCGCGGCTTTGCCTGGGAAGCATACAGGCGCCGTGAGGAGGCGAGTGACTGGGAGCAACGGCACATCGAGGCGATCGCGCGCTTCTACGACGCGGAAAAGGACCCGGTAGCGAAGCCTGAGGGAGAGGAAAAGAAGGGCGACGGCGAAGCGAAGGAAGAGAAGGAGACGAGCCAAGAAGAAGAAGCCTACGAACTCCCCGACGGCAAACCGCCCGAGTGGAAGGCCCCGCGCGGCGACGAGGACAAGAAGCGCCGCCAACGCTACGTCGACGACCTCGAGAACATCATCTACGAGTACCCGGACGAGGTCGAAACCAAGGCCTTCCTGGTCAACCAACTCTGGCTGGACCAGAGTGCCGGCCGCCGAATCCTAAGCCAGCAGGCCAACCAGGCCCTACTCGACCAGATCTTCGCGAAGGTCCCCGACCATCCATCCCATCACTACGCCGTACACCTCTGGGACCAGAAGGACAACGCCCATCGCGTGCGCGGCAACGCGGCGCAGATCGGTCCTGCGGCACCCGGGATCGCCCACATGTGGCACATGGGCGGGCACACCTATGCCCGCCTCGATCGCCACGCCGATGCAGCCTATCAGCAGGAAGCGTCGGCCCGCACCGATCACACTCACATGATGCGTGACTGGGTCCTGCCCGACCAGATCCACAACTACGCGCACAACAACGAATGGCTGGTCCGGAGCCTGCGGCACGTCGGTCGCGTGCATGATGCGATTGACCTGGGATTGAACATGGTCGAGCTGCCGCGTCACCCGAACTACAACCTGCTCGATGGCCGCTATAACAGCGCGACCTTCGGTCGCAGGCGCCTGATCGAGGCTCTGACCTACTACGAACGCTGGGAGCAACTCGAGCAACTGCTCGCCGGGATGCACCTGTCGCCGAACGGTGGCTTGGCGCCGGAGGAGAGCATCCAGTACCGGGCCGAACACGTGAGCCTCCGCGCGGCCGCGAAGTTCGCGACGGGACGGGGAGACGGCTACGCGAGCGAGATCGGTGAGATCGAGTCGCTCCTCGCCGCGGCCCGCCTCCAGCGCGCCGAAGCAGTCGACGAGGCCGAAGACGAGGCCCTCGACCAGGAAGCGAAACGCGACGAGCTCGAGAAAGAGATGAAAGAGGCCAGCAACAGCAAGACGTCGGTGGTGCGCAGCGTGCGCGATCGACTGCGTGCGGTGCAGGGCTTCGCAGCCCTCGATGCCGAGGACTACGACAAGGCCTTCGACCTTCTTGACGGCAACCGGAACAGCCCCCTGCCACCCCCGCAGCTCGCACGGACGTACCTGGAAGCAGGGCGCGCCGAGGATGCGCACAGGACCGCGAAGAGGGCATCGCAGGCCGGTCGGGCGCCGGGGATGGCGACCTTTGCACACATCCTCTGGGAGCTCAGCCGCGCCGATCAAGAACTCGATCTCGGCGGACTCGACGCGACCGAGTTGCGTGCGGAGGCTGAGAAGACCTTCGAGGAGCTGCGCGCCTTCTCGAGCGAGTTCGACCTGGAAGAGCGCCCCTTCTCTCGCCTTAGGCCCATAGCCCGCGAGCTCGGCCACCCGTCGGACTGGCGCATCGCTGCGCAGCCCAGGGACGATCTCGGCGCACGGCCCGCGCTCGCCAACCTCGGTCCGTTCCGTTGGGCGCCGATGAGCGCTCCTGACTGGACCCTGCCGTCGCCGGAGGGTCTCGATATCAGCCTCTCGGACTACCGCGGCAAGCCAGTCATCGTCGTGTTCTTCCTCGGGTTCGGCTGTGCCCACTGCGTCGAACAGCTGCGAGCGCTCGAGCCGAGGCACTTGGATTTCGAGGCTGCCGGCATCGAGATCGTCACGGTCGGGACAGAGATAGTCGCCAACAATCCGTACTCATTCCCAATCGCCGGCGATCCGGAACTGACCATCTTCAAGGAGTGGCGTTGCTTCGACGACTTCGAGGACACCGCACTCCACGGGACCTTCCTGGTCGATCAGGACGGTCTCATTCGCTGGCTGGACATCAGCTACGAGCCATTCATGGACGTCGACTTCCTGCTCGAGGAGTCGCAACGACTCTTGTCGCTCGAGACTGACCGAAGCAGGTCGACGATCCAAGAGGCCTCTTTGCAGCGCCTCAAGAACGGCGACACGAAGCGCTGATCGTCAGTCGAACTCTTTCGGGATCTGTGGCGCAGTGCTCGGGTCCTTGGCGTCGAAGTAGCGCGCCTCCTTGTGAGTCGCGGTTACATTCTCGTAGACGCCCTTGTCGCGCTTGACGAGCTTCTTGAACCCTAGGTTCTTGAGCTCTGCCGGCCCCCGCGGCAAGTGCACCGCGGGGCTGCAGATCTGCCGGTGGACAGGCGCGTCCGCCGGAGTGTCCCCCGCGTCGCGACCGTCCCGCTCGCACAACTCGCCCCAGGTCTTGATGTCCTCCGCCATGCGGTGGACCACTTCGACTGAGGCTCCATTTGCATCACAGTGATAGATGTAGGTTGGCATGGTGCTCACTTCCTCCTTGAAGCTTGACCGTCACCGCCGGGGTCCTGCGCCAGGAGACTCCCTGCAGGTGCACGGTGGCTGTTTCCTTTACTCCTGGACTGACCACGATGTTTGCTCCGCTGATCCAGGATGAACACGCGGGCGTTGTCGATCCACCAAGCCTCGAGCAGGTCGATCATTTGAGATCCTCCCTGGAGTTCGACTCGACTTCGTCGAGGAGACCACGTAGGCGGGCCAACTCGTCAGGACTTGGCTTGCGTAGGGAGACCGCAGTCTCGACGAGCTGATCCAGGGCGCCATCGAAGGTCCGTTGCAGCACAGTGTCCAAGAGCCGCTGCTTGGTGGCAGCAGGACGAACGGTCGCCCGGTAGATGAAGCTGCGTCGGCTCTTGCGAAAGGCGACGAGGCCCTTCTCGGTCATGGTCCGCAGGAAGGTTTGGACAGTGTTTTGAACGATCCCCAGATCGTCTCGCAGGGTCTCGTAGACCTCGCGGACGCTGGCCTCGCCGCGATCCCAAAGCACCTGCAGGATCTGCATCTCGCGCTCGGTCGGGTCTGGAAGTTGATCCCGTTCCATACCCACCTAGTTCGGCAAACCTAGCCGGGTAAGTTTAGGAGAACCGTGGATTCGGTGGTGTGGGGGGTTGGGGGTTCTCGAGGAGGTAGTCGAGGAGTCAGGGTGAGTGCGCCCAGGCTGGTGGTCAGTGGGGGGGAGTAGTATGTGGGTTTGAATCGGCTATCCGCCCCAAGACTTTTGCCGTGAGATTAGGCGCTCAGGGGAAGCGCATCCCGCCAACCACGAACGGTGCGTCGAGACACTATAGATGTCACTTGGAGACTCGATAGATATCGCCTGTCTCAGCACACTCGAAGTTGCCGCCTAAGCGGCCACCCTTCACCTTCGTCAGCACGGTCCCATCAGGTAGGTAGCACGTAGTCCAAGTCTTCGAGAACCGAACCGTGAGCCTCGCATTCGACTGATACGGATAGAACCGCTTTCCCTCTACTGTCAACCGACTGACGATAGCCACTACCGTTCTCGAGTCCTTGGAGTTCATGGCCTTTGACAAGAATCGAACAGGACTTCCAGCTCTCCTTGGCTGAATCGAATCTCGGTCATCTGTTCCCCCTGCCCGTTTGGGATGCAACCATTATTCCTACTGGGGAAGGTGACGCATGTGACCGAATGGGGTGGGCTTGATAGCATGCGGGTTCTCAGGGAACTGACCGAGGAGAACTCCATGGCACGCATGCTTCCGCTTGCACTGTTGCTGCTCACATCCTGCGCCACCACCAGCTTTTTTGACGCGGTAGGAGACTCCATGGAGAAGTCAAATGGGAATGCGGAACACGGTCTGGGTATCGCAGTCGTTGTAATTCAACTGACTCCCATTTGCCTTGCCTTGGACACCATCACCTTCCCCGTGCAATACTTCGCTGGCTATCAACCTTACGGGGACAAAGAGGCGGTGGGTGAATGGAAACTGGGACAGAAGGACTAGGAGAACCGTATGGCCCGATTTGCATTGATTGCAGTGCTATTGCTCACGTCTTGTGCCACCACCAGTTTTATCGACGGGTTAGACTCTGAGGACAACCCTATCGGTCTAGTCGTTGGTGTTGTTCCCTTCGCTGTGGTCCTCGCGATTCCCCTTTGTATTGCGTGGGACACCGCGACTTTTCCGGTGCAATACATCGCTGGCTTCCCGCCCTACGGGGACAGGGGCGTGGAAGAAGAAGGCGAAGGGGATAGCGAAGTGGGCGATCAAGGCAAAGCGGAAGGCCGCTAGGTCACAGCCTATGCCATCGCAGGCCCGTTTCTGCTTTTCCTTGCGATCACCTACAATGCGAGTCCCAATCGAAGGAGCGAAGATTCCCCTGGGTGCAGACGCAAGCAGTCTCCTCCGGCGACAGGCTGCGTACTGTAACCTTCCACCCATGAGCCTCTCCGAGATCCTGCGCTTCGACACAGCCACCGCACGCTTGCGCGCCATCGCCTTCATCGAGGGACTGTCCTACCTGGCCCTCTTGGGCATCGCGATGCCCCTCAAGTATCTGGCTGACCAACCACTCGCCGTGACCGTGACTGGCTCTGTGCACGGCGTTCTCTTCGTTTGGCTGGGAATCCTGGTCCTGCGTGGCATGACCTCCCGTGGCAAGTCATTCGCCTGGGGCGCGCGCATCGGCGTAGCGTCGCTCTTGCCCTTTGGCACCTTCTTCCTCGATCGTCAACTGGGCGAGGACGACGCGGCATCGCGGTGAACTAGCTCCTCCGCCGCCATCTTGCGCGCTTCTGCTTTGCGGTATCGCTGCAGTATCACCGGCAGCTTTCCCTGGTAGAAGCCGATGCAAGCCTCGAAAATAGCGGAATGAAACCCTGCTTCCATGGGCGACAAATCGGTCGCCCCAACCTGAGTAGAAAAACCGTTACCCGGTGGGGTCGGTAACCTCGAGCAGCAGGCCTCGGCCGCGGATCGTCGTGATCCGTACCCCGCCTTCGGAAGAGAGATGATCGCGCAGGCGATAGACGATCACATCCATGCTGCGTCGATTGAAGTAGTCATCGCGGCCCCACAAGGCCTCCAGTGCTTCGCTGCGCTTGACCAGCCGACCCGGCTGCTTGGCAAGCAGCGTCAGGAGTTCGCTCTCGCGCGGCGTCAGTTGCGTGACGCGGTCGCCGATCGTCAGCCGCCCTACACTCGGATCTAGTCGGTAGCTCCCGAACTCCAGCGACGAGTCCCCTGTGCGTTCCTCATTCCTCAGAGTGCGTCGCAGGATGGCTCGCAGGCGGGCGATGAGCTCTTCGGTGTCGACTGGTTTCGTCACGTAGTCGTCCGCGCCCACGTGAAAGCCCTTCAGCCGGTGCAAGCGATCGTCCAGGGCCGTCAGGAACAGGATCGGCAGGTCGGAGATCTCGCGCAACCTTTCCGCCACCTGGAAACCGTCCATCGACGGCAGCATGACATCGAGAATGCACACATCGAAGGACCTGGCAGTCGCCATCTTCAGCGCGCTGGGCCCATCGACGGCGAGCGTGACTTGAAAGTCGTGCAACTGCAAGTATGCGCACAAGCTAGGGCCGAGGTCCTCGTCGTCCTCGACCAGGAGCACGCAGGTGAACTCACTCATCCCGTCCATCTCCAAGCGCCGCAATGCAGGGCACGCGTACGCGGAATCGTGTCCCTCCTCCCTCGCGCGGTTCGCAGTCGATGCTGCCGCCGGATTGTTCCACCACCTCCCGGGCGATGGTGAGCCCGAGCCCCAGTCCCTTGGTGTTGTGCACTGTGCCGGTACGAACTCGGTGGTAGCGCTCGAAGATCAGCTTGCGTTGCGAAGGCGCAACACCCGGACCTCGATCTTCAATTCTGAGCTCCAGTTCGTTCCCTGATATCTCGGTCGTTACGGCAATCGACAGCACAGAGTTCGAGTAACGGATAGCGTTGTCGAGCAGGTTCTCGGTGACGCTAGTCCAATCGAGAGCGTTCCCTCGGACGGTCGAGGGCGTTGCCCCTAGCGCGGCGTCGAAGGTTCCGCCCTTGGCGAGGACAGGATCTCGATAGCTCGGAATAATCGACTCGAGTACTGCGTGCAGGTCAATGACGGAATCGGTGGCCAGCTCCCCTCGTTCCACGGCCACCAGTTGGACCAGCCGTTCGACATGCGCCTGGACGCGTTTCGCTGCGCTACTGACCCGCTCGATAGACGACCGGTCCCGGGAGGAGAACTGCGGATCCTCGGCCATCGTATTCGCGGCCACCGTCAGCGCGAAGACTGGGGTCCGGAGCTCGTGGCTGAGGTTCTCGACAAAGGCGCGCTGGCGTTCGGAGCGCTCCTCGATGCCCCGCGAGAGGCGCAGCGCTGCGATACCCAGAACCAGGATCACGATCATCAGCCCCAGAGTCAGCGAACCGAGCAGGGGCAAATCCGCGAGACGCGACAGCCCCGCGCGGCGTGCGTGCACGACTCCAAAGCGGTGCCCCGAACTCGTGAGGCTGCGCGAGAGGTCGACCTCGTGGGTCACCAGTCCACTCTCACCCGGAACGCGCCCATCGATTGAGTTCTCGTTCCAGAGACGCACCTCGCGATTGGGAGCGAGCCCCTGACGCTCGTACTCCTCGACCAGCTTGTCCGCCAGTTCCGACTCGATGCCTTCGAGCTCAACCGCATCGAAGCCGTCGGAGCTAAGGACTCGTTGTATCCGAACAGTGAGCGCGTCGCCGGGATCGATGCGCTCACGTACGCGCACCAGCGCAGCGCGGATGCGCGTGTCCTCGTCTTCTTGTAGCTGGTCGGTCATCTCGGTGAGGGACGCGACCTGCAGCACGATCAGCGCCAGCATCGACAGCGTGCCGAGAATCAGAAGCCAGTAGGGGCGAGAGAACATCCGGGGGAGCTTAGGGGAATGCGCGGTTCGAGTTGAACCTGTGTCCTCACGTTCACATTCCGTTCAGGTTGGTTGACCTTTCTCTCAGGTCGACGCCCAGGGTTGCGGCCTATGGTCGAAGGCATGAAGACCACCGATGCCGCTCCCCCCTTGGCTCTGCATCGCAGCAGACTCGCCCGCGTAGCGCTGTTGCCCTTGTTTGTAGCCCTGTGTGGATTCGAGAGCCCAGCCGACGAACGCCCTGCAGCCTTCAACGCCGCGCTCGACGCCTACGTCGAGTACCACCGCTTCGCCGGCGTGGCGTTGGTAGTCCAGGACGGCGAGATTCTGTTCGAGCGTGCCGTCGGCCTGGCAAACCGGGAATGGGCAATTCCGACGTCGCTTGACACAAAGTATCAGATCGGCTCGGTCACCAAGCCAATGACGGCCACCCTGGCCATGCGATTCGTCGAGCGGGGCCTCCTTTCCCTGGACGACCCGGTGACCCGACACCTGCCGGAGTACCCTCACGAGTCGGGGGATCGCATCACGATCCATCATCTCCTCTCGCACACCAGCGGCATCCCAGGCTACGGCCACTTCGACAACCCTCGCGAAACCGTGTTTCGCAGGAAGTATACAGCCGAGGAGTACCTCCACCTGTTCGACCACTTGCCGCTGCAGTTCGAGCCCGGAGAGGGCTTCGAGTACAGCGGCTTCGGCTACTACCTCCTGGGCGTGATCCTCGAGCGCGTGGGCCGAGCGCCCCTCGACCGGCTGCTGGAGAGGGAGATTTTCCAACCCGCGGGGATGACGAACACGCTGCTCGACGTCGGCATGCCGATCGAAAAGCGCGCCTTACCTTATCAGTACGATCCCCAGCGCCTGGGGTATCGACGTGGCGATGATCGGGACGTTTCGACCTCCTTCGCCACCGGCGGAGTGTTCTCGACAGTCCATGACCTGTGGGCATTCCGACGAGCGCTGGATGCGGGACAACTCGTGTCTCCGGAAACGCTCGAGCTCATGTCGACCCCGACCCTCGCGAACTACGGGTACGGCTGGGTCGTGGATCAGATGCCGGTCGACGCAGGGCGGCGAAGCGTGCCCATGCTGCTGCACAACGGTGCCATCACCGGCTACACCGCCACCCTGATGTGGTTTCCCGAGAGCCGGATCTGCATCGTCGTGATGTGCAACACCCGGGGTTACAAGGACACCGGGCTGCCGCGCATCCTGGCGAGCATCGCCCACGGTGGAACGCCGAGCATCCACGCACAGATGGGAAAGCGGCTGGCAGAACTCGCCGCGCAGGGCAGCGTGGCTTCGGCCATCGAAGAGTACCAGCGCGTTCTCGCAACAAGCGGTGGCCCGGTAGCCTTCGGCAGCAGCGATCCCAAGACCTTGATCGAGGCAGCGGAGAGGTTAGTCGCCGCCGGCCACCCCGCAGAAGCGATCGCCTTGCTCGAATGGAACAGCGACCACTTCCCAAACTCCGCCCGCAGCAGGGAACTGCTGGAAGAGCTCGCAGAGGAATTTCCTGCCCCACTCCGCGTGCTCTTCGTGGGCAACAGCTACACCTACTTTAACGACTTGCCGGGCTTGTTCCGGGATGTGGCGAAGGCTGGTGGCGTCGCCGTGAGAGTGGGGAGCGTGGCCACCGCTGCCGCCAAGCTCGCAGACCACCTGGCAAAGGGCCGGGTCGCAAGGGCCCTCGAACAGGAGTCCTGGGATTGGGTGGTGCTTCAGGAACAGAGCACCCTTGGTACCAACCGATTCCATCAGGGCCGCGCGGTCATCCACGACCTCCAAGCCTTCGAGAAGAGCGCCGCCGCGCTGATCGACCTCGTGCACGAGAGTGGCGCGCAACCGGCGATGCTCTTGACCTGGGCACGGCGACAAGCGCCGGCGAACCAGGCGGTGCTGAACGAAGCCATCGTCCGGGTGGCGAGTGAGGCAGGTGCAGTCGTGGTCCCCGCCGGCCCGGCGTGGAGAGAAGCTCTGGAGGCCTGGGCTCCGCTCCCCCTGTACCAATCCGACGGCGCGCATCCGGCTCCGGCCGGGACTTATCTGGTCGCGTACACCCTGCTGAGAACCCTGCTCGGCCCCGCGTCGGACGAACCAAGGACAGACTTCAGCGCTTTCGTCCCGCCCGCCCGCGTCGTGCTCGAGGCGAAAGCTGCTGCGGAGATTCGCGCTGCCGTCGATCGTACGGTTGAAACTGCCGGGACGCTTGGACATGGCCTCCCACACAGTACGCACGAGCCCGTCGTGCTGGCGACGCCGAAGGCCTCCTCGGCAGCAGCGGAGAGCTACACCGGGCACTGGAGCGGGCCGATCAAGTTCCTCGACGAGGAGACAGCGTCCATCCTCGAGCTGAAGGTCGCCGTCGCTACCAGCGACGAACTCCAGGTCGAGCTCTTGTTCGACCACAGCTTGCTGCGTCCGGCCTCAGGCCCGCTGCTTACGCTGTTCCCCGACCAGAGGCAAGACATCACAGTCGGCAACGCTGACGGGCGCATCGCCTTCGAACATGCCGCTGCGGGTTTCGGCACGACCTATCGCTACCAGCTGGCGCTGCACGACGGACAGCTCACAGGTTGGGTTGCCCTGGATGCGGGCAAGAGCACGGTCTTTTCCGCAGAAGTTCTCCTGGAGCGGAAGAAGGAGTAGGCAGAGCCAATGGCAGACCGTCGCCTCCGTTCAAGCTGCCCAGGCCTCCAGGGCTCTGGTCACGGTCTCAAGAATGCGCTCCTGCGCCTGGGAGTGCTTCACCGCGATGCAAGATTGCGCAGACCTAACTCCGCCGCAACTCCTCCGCTGCCATCTTGCGCGCATCCGCCTGGCGGTAGCGTTGCAGGATCGTCGGCAACAGAAACCCCATCAGCGGCGCCAGCACCCCACCCAACAGGAGCATCGGATAGTACACATGGTACGGCTGCGCACTCAGCCAGGCGATGCTGCCGACGACCAGACTCGCCGCTCCAAGAACCAGCAGGGTGCAGTGCACTGTCAGCATCGGCCGGCGCCCAATCCCCTTCGGCGCCATCATGCCAACAGCAGCACCATAGATCCCGCCGATCACTCCAACCGCCGCGCCACCAAAGCCGCCGACCCAGGCCGCGGTCTCGTTGTTCCACCACTCGGAGATGACTTCGTACATCATGTTCGTTCCTCTTCTGTCCTCCCCGCCTCTGACCCCTTGCGCTCTTCACGCACCAGGTCGCGGATGGAGCGCGCGCCGGCACTCGCCAGCTCGCCGCGCTCCACCAGGTTTGCCAGCAACTCAGTGAGTCGATCCGGCGGCTGGCCTTCGATCACTCCCCGCAGGCGGGCGATGAGCTTGTCCAGCCGAGCCCGGATCGTTGGGTAGCTCACCCCATACTCGGCGGCGAGCCCCTTCAGGGATCCGGACTGGAGTACCAGCGCGGTGATCAGATCCAGGTCTTCCTGGGTCAGATCCAGCAGCGGGTGTCGGTCTTTTGAATTGCTAAAGGGCACTTGAGCAATATTGAAGGACCTTCAAGATTATTCAAGTGCCTTTGAGGAAAATTGAAGGTGGATCGCCCCTCAGCGGGATCTGAACCAGTCCTGCAGGTCCTGGAGAACGTGCTGCCAGCCGGCGACGACGGCCTCGTGGGCCCAGTCCCAGTGCTCGCCCTCTCCGTAACCGCGGTGGATCACTGTGACCTGGCAGCCCATGGCTGTGGGCTCGCAGCGAATCTCCAACTGCAGGGGAGCGAAGATGGGCCGACCGGCCTCGACCATCGCCATGTTGCTGATCACTAGACGCTGCGCAGTGATGCTGTCGATGACTCCGGTCCAGACATGGTCGGTCTTGTCCTCGCCGTACTCATCCCAGCAGATGACCCAGTTGCCGCCGTACCGTTCATCAACGAAGGAGCGCGTCACCTTCCACCAGCCAGCGAGGGCATCCTGGTCGAGGAAGGCTCGCATCACGCTTGCGGGAGTGGCGGGCACGTTGACCTGAGTGGTCACGCTGCGACCAGAGGGTGCCCGGCTATGGCTGGCGCATGCGCTGAGGAAGCCGAGACCACTCAGCAAGAGAACTGTCTTCGCGTTGCACATCACTTGATCTCCTTCGGGCGCGGGTAGGCCCCCATGTAGAAGCGGAACTTTCTTCCCTTTGGCGCCTTCTCCTTGTGGTACTTCCGCACCAGGTCGGCGACGCAGGCCGCCAGGTCTTCGCTGAATTGATTGCGCTCGTCAGCGCTGCCAAAGCGGACTTCCACTTCCAGGGCGAAGGTCGGCAGCTTTTTCTTGGCTGCGGCGGCACCGATCTGCATGTGACCCAGATCGCGCACGGCGCGGGAGGCCAGGGCAATCTGAAAGGCAGCGGAGAATCGGTCGGCGGCGTCCAAGGGCATGTCTCCGAGTTCACCGAGGGCCGCGCTGGAGATGGCATAGGACTGACCCGTGCGTCTGTAGATGCGCTCGGTGACGCTGCCCTTGCTGCGTTCTTCGAGCAGCTCGATCAATCCCTGGGCTTCGAGCTCGCGCAGGTGGTAGTTGACCCGCTGCCTGGGAAGACCGAGCTTGCGGGCCAAGGCCGCCGCAGAGCAGGGTTCGCCCAGGTTCTCGAGCATTTTGATGCGCCCGCTCTGCAGCAAGACGGCGGCCCGCTTGGGCTCCTCGATGACGTCGATGTCCAGGTGCATTCAGGCACCCTCCGCGTTGGCGGCCTGGCCTTCTGCACTGATCAGGCTCCGTAACATGGCATCCCATCGTTCCTGTACTGCTTGCACACGTTCTGGGGCTTGGCCATAGCAGGCGAGCCAGATCCAGACCAGAGTCTTTCCGAGTCGCTCCTCGAGACTGATGCGCAGGAATGCATCCCCATGGCTCTCGGCGATGGCGGTGAACTCGTATGGATTGCAGCGCAGAACCTTGCCGTGGAGTTCGTCCTCAGGGTTGCGAAGCTCGAAGGCATCGCCTGACTTCATGCTCTGTAGATCCATGCCGCTGTCGAAGCCTTGGGCACCGAGCAGCTTGGTCCAAACTTCGTTGCGAGGCTGCTCGATGCTCGCGGTGCTCCACGCGATCTGGCGATCCTTGCCCTGGTGCCGCTCCAGGTAGAGGCGGAGGCTGCGCAGCTCGACGGGCCATCCGCGGGAGATTCCATCGAACTCCTCGTCGAAGCAGGCATCCTGCCCAAAGCCCGAGTGGCAGACTCGTAGGGTCGTGCTGCCACTGTCACCCTCGAGGAAGAAGTCCACGAAGAGGGGAGCTTCGAACTGCGAATTCTGTGCGTCGGCGATGGATGATTGATAGCGAGTGCGAAGTCTGGCACCGGGTTCGAGGATCTCCACCTCCTGTGGCCAGCTGTACAGATCGCCCCAGTTCCAAACCACTTCACCGCCGACCCGTGCATCGATACGGGCCTCCGGGGCAAACCAGCGGCAGAGCTCGTCGGCGTCGGTGAGGGCCTTCCAGACCGCGGCTTTGTCGGCCTTGATCTCCAGTTGCATGTCGAACTGACGGCGGGATTCGGTTTCTTCGCGGGAGGGGTCGTTCATCTGCTGGTTCCTTTCATGGCCAGGGGCTACCGAAAGTTATTATTGTCGGTGGACGGGCCTGTCAAGCTCCACCGACAGAATAATTATTCGGTGCCCAAGCCTGCTCGGCCAGCTCCCTAGTCATGGCTTTCGTCTCTGGAGGCGGATAGAAAGCTGGGTTCTATGCTCCCCCGCGCCCTCGCTCTCGCGCTTCTTCTCCCCGCCTGCCAAAGCAATCCGCCGGTCGGTCTCGAAGAACGTGGCCTGCGGATCACCCTCGCCACCCTCGATGCGGAGATCACCAAGCAGAACTGGGAATTGGTCGATCGGGTGGTGGACAGTTGTCGTGCGAGCCTCGACACCCTGTCCGGTGTTCAGACGAAGCTCGGCGAGATTGCCGAAGAGGCCATGAGCCGCGCACGAGTCCGGGCCCGCAGCCTCTCACCAGCCGAGCGCAGCAAAGTGGTCGCCGACCTGTCAACTCTGCGGCCGGCGCAGGTGTCATTCGTCTGGGATCCGAGTCGCTTTGCCGTGGGGCCACTTCTCGATGGTCAGGTCTCACGTGTCGAAGGCACCAAGAAGGGTGATGCCCTTCCCGATCTCGCACCGGGAAAGGTGCTCTACGCACGGGTCTTCGTGCAGGTGGTGCCCTGGCCTCGGGATGGCTCGGTCCAGCTGCAGCCAGCTGCCCTGCTTGCTCAGTCCAAGATCATCTGGTGGTCCGACCATCCCGGAGCACGACAGTTCATCAATTCCCTCGCGGTTGTCCTGGTCGAACGCGCAGCCAAGGAAATCCAGCGCAGCGCCGAGGCAGAGGGTCTGATCGCGCGCCGCTGAGATCATGCGACTTTCATATTTCAGTCTCGCCCTCTCCTTCTCGCTCCTCGGCTGCGCCAGTGCTGGCGGTTCCCCTACAGAATTCACGGGGC
>JAJFFD010000192.1 GCA_021776805.1 Planctomycetota bacterium | reverse complement strand
TGCAACCGCGAGTTTCCCCCTTCCTGGAGGGCCTCATCGCCGCCCTTCTGCAGAAGGACCCAAGGCAGCGCCCACAGGACGCCGGGCAGATTGCCCTGCAGCTGGAACAGGGCGAAGCCGGCAAGGACTGGCAGGAGCAGGAGCGGGAGTTTCCCATCCTGGTCTCGCGCCAGCGCCTCAAGGCCATGCGCCGGCTCACGCCCACGAGCTTCTACGGTCGTCGCCAGCAGCAGCGTGATTTGGATCAGGAGCTCCGTCGGGCCATGCGCGGACACATGCGCACGGTGCAGATCCTCGGCTCCGAGGGCATGGGCCGCCGGCGCCTGCTCGACGAGTGCATCGGCCGCTGGCTGGAACAGGAGAAGGAGCTGCTCTTTCTCGGCGGCAGCCCGGAGCGCCGAGCCAGCCGCCTGCCCGGCAGCCCCTTCCCAGGCATGCTGCGCAGCTGGCTGCTCCTTGGTCATGATCAGGAGGGAGCGGTGCACAAGGAACGCATCGCCGCCCGTATCGAGGAGCTCTGGTCCTGGCCGGCGGCGGATGCACAACACCTGGCCATGGCCATCTGCGGTGAGGATCACGGTCTTCGGCCGCAGGATGTCGCCGAACTCTTTGTCCATGCCCTGGCTGAAATCTGCCGAGGACCGCGGGCTCTCATCCTGCGCGTGGATGAGGCGGAGCGCATGGGCACCACCGCCCAGCTCATCCTCGATCAACTCGCCAGCCAACGTCGCCTCAATCTTCTGCTTCTCCTGGTCAGCGGCAAGGAGCACGCCCAGCATCAGCTCCCGGGCAAGATCATCGAACTGGCCGGCCTGAGTCGCGAAGCCTTCTGCTCCCTCGGCAGTGCCCTGTTCCGGGACAGCAGTATCGACCGAGCCACACTCGAGGAAGCCTGGGCGCGATTCTCCGGCAGCCCGGGCATGCTCATGGAGAGCCTCTCCGACTTGGCGCAGAAGGGCGAACTGCAGGGCCGCGCGGGATTCTTCCACGACCTCGACCCGAAGGCGGAACTCCAGCCTGCGCGCCCGAGTCTGGCCCGATTTCGCCAGGCAGTGCGCCAGCTGCCACTGGCTTCCCTGCGCAGCCTCCGCGCCGCGGCGGTCTTGGGCAAGCGCTTTGCCATCGATGATCTGGCCACGCTGGTCGGTCGCAGCGAACTCGAGGTCCTCGATGATCTCTCCCGCTTCCCGGACCGTATCGTGCAGGAAGGGGCGGGCTACGCGCGCTTTCGCCATCGCACCTATCGCCTGGCCCTCCTGGATGAGACTCCCGATGCAGAGCGGGAGGGGCTACACCGCCGGGCCGCCAGCGTGCTCCGCGGTCGCGGTGCCGGCCCTCTCGAAATCGGCATGCATCTCTCCCGAGCCATGGCCCATCAGGACTGCATCGAGCCCCTGTTGGCCGGTCTGGACCAGCACGTCGACGCGGGTTCGCGGCACACCGCCCTGCGCATCGCCGAGCGCCTGCGCCTGCACCTCAAGCGCATTCCCGAGGGCGAGGACTACCGCGCCCAGCGCCTGCGCTATCTCCTGCTCTCGGGACAGGCCCAGGTTCTGGGCAACCGCCGCGCTCGTGCCGAGCGCTGCTTCCGCAAGGCCAACCAGCTCGCCGACGAGTTGGGGCAGATGCGAGCCAAGGCGGAGGCCCTCCTCGGCATGGCAGAGCTGGCCCAGGAGGACGGTCGCCTCTTCTCGGCCCTACAGATTCTCGATCGCGGCGAGAGCCTCCTCGCCCAACGGCAGGATGCCAGCGCGCGCCTGATCCTGGCCAAGATCCGCGGCCTGCACGGTCGGGTCCTCGCCTACCGAGGACAGGGCAAGGACGGGATCATGCAGCTCCGTTCCGCCCTCGATGTTCTGCCCGAGGGCGAGGATGAGTGGCGCGCCCACCTGCTCATCGACCTCTCGCGATGGGAAGCCCTGCGCGCCCACTACCTCACCAGTCTGCGCTGCCTCGAGGAAGCGGAGGGGATCCTCGATGGCCTGGGCGGTCTGCCAGCCCGGCTGCGCCTGCTCGTCTACCGCGGCAGAACCCTCTCCGCCCTCGGCGACGAAGCCGGAGTCGAAAGGCTGTCCATGGAAGCGGAAGAAATCGCCGAACGGCTCGCTGACCGTCGCATGCTCGGTCGGGTGCAACTGCTGCGCGGCGAGCACCTGGTGCTGACCGGCAAGAAGGCGGAGGCCGCGCCCCTGCTCCGCCGGGCGAGGGAATTGGCCGATCCGAAGGCGGACCGGATCACCCACGGTTACGCCGATGCACTGCTGGGGCTCGCCAGCTCGACCGAGGGCTTGAGTCCGGAGGGCGCCGATCCGGAAACCCCGCTGGTGAGTATCGCACGCATGCTAGCGGCGGCGGGGCGCGCGCAGACTGCCGGAGATCACGCCCGGGCCACTGAGGCCCTGGATCAGGCGCAGGAGCTCGAGCGCATCCTGGACATCCCCCTCCTGCTCAGATTGGTGACCCTGCGCGCCTGCGGCCGGGAACACACGGCGAACAGATTGGTGCAGGGCATCGCCAGTCGCCTGCGGCCGGCCAGCTGGCGACGGCGCTTCCTGAGCTTTGGCAAGCGGGTGCGGGTTTAGCAAGCACGGGTCACCCGGCCTCAAGACAAAGGGCCCAGGCCGAAGCCCGGGCCCATCAAAGAGCTCCGATAGGAGACCTGCTCAGGCTAGCGGTTATGCACCTCGGCGATGTCCGCCGTCTTGCCCGGACCGTGGCAGAGGCTGCAGGACTCGAAGTTGTTGGGGAGGGCCGAGCGGTTGGTCAACATCATCCCGCCTCCGAAGGGCGGCACCGAGAGCGAGCCGCCGTTCTGCGCCATATGCGCCCAGGCTTCCACATTCGTGTGGCAGTAGTAGCAGCTCGAAGCGACCGGCGAATTGACCCAATCGAAACCGTTCGGCACGTTCACGAAGGCTCCTTCCACCGTCGGATTGTCCGGATCGAGCCCATCCGCGGCGGCGGTGGTCCGAACCGTGGTCGCCAGGAGATCGTCCGGCAGGGGGAGAGTGAAGGTGCCATCCTCATGGCAGAGGCTGCAGTTGCTCGTGCTCGCACCTCGGGGGAAGGTCACCTCGGACCAGTCATAGTAGTCCTGACGCCCAGGACCACGCACATGCTGGTAGGGACGATCCCGGAAGCCCGAGGCGTGGATGCCATGGATCATGTCCTTGAAGTTCTGTGCGTCCTCCGGATAGGTGAGCGGATCCATGGGATCCACCGAGGGATCCAGGTGTCCGTCCGCGATCGCCGCGGTCAAGGCGGCGTCCAAACCACGCGCCGTCGGATCCGTCACCGTGCGACCACTGCTGCTTTGGTTGGGCACGTGGCACATGGTGCAGATATTGGGTGAGCCTTCACCGAGGACACGGTTTCCGCCGTGACCCTCGAACCACTCGTGGCAGTCGCTGCAGTTGGCGGTGGCGATGACAGAACGGCGGGCATTGTCACCGGTCACGGTGACCATGTCCGAGAGCGCATGCAGCGACACGTCGCTCGATCCATCCCCATCCAGGTCTTGCTGCAGGTAGTTTTGCAGGCCGATGGTCCGCAGACCGGCGCCGATTGGGAACTGGCTCCCTGCGTCGGTGATGGTAGCGGTCATGACCCCGCTCATCGCATCGAAGCTCAACATGCCCAAGGGGCTGCTGGTTGCGATTGGCGAGAAGTCATCCAAGTTGATGCTGATGGGCTGCGCACCGCGACGACCGAAGTTGTTGAAGTCAGCCGGCATGGCGATGCCATCCTGCGCCATGGCATAGGCGAGGAGGAAGGTCGGATAGCGCAGGCCAGCACCCATACCGTCGGTCAGATCGACCGGCAGATTGGTCAGATCCAGGGGCGTCATCCCGTCCATGATCCGAAATTGGATGGTGACCTCGTTGCTACCACCGTCCACCACCGCATCGACAAGCTCGTAGCTGATGTTGCGCTGGCCGTCGAAGAGCTGCGGGTTGTTGGGGGTGGAGTTCGCCGTCGTATGCGAAGCAACAGCAGAGAACTCCTCGCCGACACCGTGGCAGAGCGCGCAGTTCTGGTTGTCGCCCTGTGGCAGGCCAGGCCCGTGCCCCGTCCCGGTGGCGAAATCAACATTGCTGTGACAGCCGGTGCAGGCCATCATGTGCGGCACAGTCATCCAGTTGTCGCCCTCGGGAGTCTCCGGGGAGTCCTTGTGGCACTTGCTGCAGTTGATCACATTCTGCGGATAGGTGACCTCAGAGTAGTCGACTCCGCCGTCCAGCACGGTGAAGGTTCCCGCCGCGTGGATGCGGTGGACCATGAATGCGAAGTCACCCTCGCCACTGGCCAGGTCCGGATTGTGACACTGCACGCAGTACTCCACTTCGAAGCGGCGACCGTGGAAGACCAGATCCTCGTGGCAGTCGTTGCAGGTATCCATTACCGCGATGTTGCGGGTCATGGTCACCGCGCCGCCGGCCGGCACCAGGTCAAGCCACATGTTCTGCGCCTCCAGCGGCACCGAACCGCTGCCGATCTGTCCCGCCACACGATGGGTCAGAGTCGGCTCATAGGGCACGCCGGCCACGGTCCGCACATCCGTGTTGAAGGTGAAGCGGTACTTGCCACCCCCCAGACTGACGAAGGAGGAACCCGTGTCGTAGTCCGGATCACCGGAGCTCGCATCGCGGGTATAGGCAACCCAACTGTCCGGATCCCCATTCAGGCCCGGAACCAGCTTGGTGATGGTGAAGCGAATGTAGCGATTGCTCGCCTCCCAATACTCTTCCAAGCCCATGATCGCTCGACCATCGGCGGTCTGGTAGGTGAAGGTGACCACCGGTGGGCTGGCGATGCTCACGCCGTCGATCGTGGTCGTCACGTCGAGAGCGGCCAGCTCCTCATCGGTCATGGCAGTGGCGTCGATCGGCCCGCTGCTCGGATCTTGGGTGATAAAGATGTCATCGCCGTCGCCGCCACATCCCATGGGAAGCGCAAACAGAGCGAAGACCAGGATCACGACTGACGATTTGGGGAGGAGCTTGCAAGTCATCACGTCACCTATCGGGCAGGGGGGAAATGGGAGGCGGAACTGCCCACTGCCCTAACACCGCAGGCGGGATCGAATTACAGGCATGAACTAAACTTCCGGAGAGCTCGCGCTTACCTGCGAAGTAGTTCCATCGCTTCGTACCAACGCCCGGCTTTCAGCACCGCATCCACGCTGCGCGTATTCCGAATCTCTTCCAGCGGATTT
>JAJFFD010000191.1 GCA_021776805.1 Planctomycetota bacterium | reverse complement strand
GTCGGCGAGGGTGAAGTACGGCAGGTACTTGCTGATCGCTGCATCCAGATCCAGCTTGCCCGCCTCGACCAGTTGCACGGCGGCGGTGGCGGTGAAGGGCTTGGAGACCGAGGCCATGTGGAAGATGGACTTGGTCGTGATGGCCCTGCCCGAGCCGCGGCTCAGTTCGCCGAAGCCCGCGGAGTAGATGATCTTCCCGTCTTTGACGACGCCGATGGCCAGGCCCGGCAGTCGCTGCTCTTCGACCAACTTGACCAGGGCGGGTTCGAGACTGGTCTTCAGTTCCGGGACAGGCGATTGGGGTGCGAGACCGAGGGAGATGGCCAGCGCGAGGATCATGGGGGGAAGGTACCCCGACTTCCGGGAGTGAAGGTACTGAGTCAGGCACTTTTTTATCGAAAGAACCGTCCCGGGCAATTGGCTCTCCCTCGCCTTCCGCATCAAGCGATGCAGTGGTGCTTGAAATGACTCCCAGCTCTCCATTGCGATAGGTGGATAGTGTCCACTGCGTCTACTAGTTCGATCGACGCAGTTCGCCCGGGGCGGTTCTTTCGATAAGAAAGTGCCTGACTCCGTACTCGTACTCCTTCTTAGTACTAGTGAGTACCCTCCAGGGATGGCAGGCCGACGCAGCATTCGGGGGCTGAGCCTCGTCTTTGTTCTCAGCGCTTGTGAGCAGGTAGAGCAGGTCGAAGCGACCGAGCCCCTTGGGTATGACTTCTTCCTCGGGAACACGTCTCGGGACATTCTCCAGGACCTGCGGATCGACCGGCGGGTGGTGAACACCCTCCACCTTCCCATGGCCCTCGATCGCATGCTGATCACCCTGGCCAGCCTCAATCCGGATGTGCCGAATCTGGGGATCACCATGGTTCAAGACGGGCAGGGTTGGCAACTCGAGTCACCGGGCATGGGTGAGGTCGCCAGCTGGCTGCAGCGTACTTCGATCCAGAGGCAGCCTCGCTTTTCCCTCGAGCTCTGTGTCGATGGCGATGGTCGGGCCAGCCCACTCTGGACCGAAGGTATCGCCGTGGCGATCGGCCGGGAAAGGGCCGAGGTCTTTGCCAAAGATCGCATCCCCCTGTCCCCGACTGCGGCGGCCTGGCTCGAAGTACTGCGCGAAGCGATGCCAGACTTCGAGCAGCGCGCCGAGGATCTTGCCCGTCCATTTGGGTTGGTACCCATGGACGTGGTCGTCGCTGCGGGGAATCGTGCCTCCTCCGATGCCTTCGCCTGGGTGGACTCGCACATCGGCATCAATCTCGAAGCCTTCGGTGAAGCCTATGGCGAACCTGACGATGGGGGGGTCGATCGGATGACGCGCATCCTCTCCCATGAGTACGTGCATCTGTTGAGCTATGCCCTGTACCCGGATCATCGCGAGCTGCGCGACACGCCGTTGAACCGTGCCCTCTGGACCATGTTCTTCGAGGGCATCGGCGATTACTTCTCTCTGTCGAATCGCTGGCAGCCGGAAGCGGATGGGAGCTACTCGCCGGTGACTGCCGAGACCTTGCAGCGCCTGGAGCCGGTGTTGGTGGACCGGCTGGAGGCGCTGGCTGAGGCCGATTCCGCGAGCGCTGAATCCGAATTGCGTGCCGGCATCTCCATGGGCAAGTTCGACGAGAAGTGGGGTTCCTTGCCGGTGGCACTCTGGCTGCACAGCGAGGCTGCGCGTCGAGGGGAGCAGGAGCTGCTGGCGTCGACGATTCGGCTCAATCGGGAGGCTGTGTTACCCTTGGCGCTGCGGTGGATCTCGTCTGAGTACCAGGGTCGGGTGCGGGCGTTGCTGGAGCGGGACTGATGACTCCGTCCCAAAGGTCGAGGCGAAGATTGCCAATCTTCAGCGTCTGGCGCATCATGGGCTGTGCTCTGTTACTCAGCAGCTTCTGTTGAGAGAGCATGGAGGAAGAAGCAGATGCAAGGCGTGCAGCAAGACAGGACGTACATGGTCCTGGCTCTCCTCCTGCTGGTTGGGATCGGGCTCTGGATCCTTGGGGGAGGGCAGCAGGTCGTCGATCCGAACGAGGAAAGCCTCGTGACCAATGACCAGGAGGAGATCTCCGACTCCGCCCAACTCGCGACGGAGACAGGTTCGGAAGAATCTGACCCCGCTGCAACTGATCGGCAGCGGGCGCCCGACCGGCAATCGTCAACCGGAACCACTTCCCTGCGAGTCCGCTTCATCGATCGGGCTACAGGACTACCGGTGGCGAACATCACCGCGATGCTCACTCCCAAGGATTCCGTGTCTTTCGCCTACAAGATGATGGAGGGCGTTTCCGATGCAGAGGGAGAGATCCTGTGGGAGAAGCTCTCCTCGAATGAAGTACGGGTGTACCACCCCTACACGAGCGAGAACTATTCCTTGGAACCTGGCTTGCTCAACGAGCGCATTCAAGAAGTCGACCAGACCTTCACCATCATCGGCCGAGTCGAAGATGCGAATGGGCAGCCAGTCTCGGCGGCGGAGATTTGGGCAGGTGACCGGGAGAGAGCGGCAAAGGTGGCCGAATCCGACGACACAGGCAGCTTCACCTTTCCGGTCTACGATGCGGACAGCAACTATGTCTATGCCCAGGCGTCCGGCCAGGGTCCCTCGCGCACTGCGATTGTGCAGCAGCCAGAAGGCGGTGGGGAAGCGCAGCTGCATCTACAGCTTGGCGAGCAATGCGGGAGCATCATCGGCAGGGTAGTCACTCCCGAGGGTCAGCCGATCCAAGGAGCATCGGTCCGGGCTCGGGGCAGCAACGCGTATCTGCCGCCGCAAGAGGATCCGCGCAAAGTCCTGAACGGAACTACGGACAATGCGCCCTTCAGTTCGTGGCTGCGCACGGATAGCGAGGGCGAGTTTCGCTTCGACGACCTGCCAATCGGCGAAGCCTCGGTCAACGTCATGGCGAGCGGATGGGCTGGCACCGTGCTGAAGGCGAACGTCGTTCCCGGAGGCAGCACTGAGCTCCTGGTTACGATGAGCGACGGCGGGCGCATCATCGGTCTTGTGCGTGACTCTGAGGGTAGTCCGGTAGAGGGGGTCACGGTGGTTGCCCGCTACCACACCTTCGCGACGCGCTATGCGATCACCGACAACGAGGGCGAATATGCCATTGAGAATGTCGAGCCCGGGTTCTTGATGTTGCATGCATCCCACCCCCTGCGCGGGGATCTCGACGACAGCCTCGAGATTGCCGACGGGCAGGAGCTGCGCTGGGAGCCGGTGTTTGGGGCCGGCCTAAGTATTCGGGGACAAGTGCTGCATGCTGAGGGTGCGCCAATGGTTGAAGGTCGGGTGATGGCGAGAACGGAGGATGGCGAACGCAGAACCGTGACGACGGACTCGGAGGGTCGATTCCTGATCTCCCACGCTAAGGATCAGGACTACCTGTTCCGCGCCTACCCTGAAGGCTTCCCCGCTTCGGTAGTCGTCGCCACGGATGTGCGGCCGAGTGCGAGTGAATGGACCTTCCGATTGCCGTCTCTGCCGGCAGTCGATGCTTCGGTGACTGGCGTCATCTTGGGACCAACGGGCGAAGCGGTCGTGTCGGCAAGGATTCTTGGCAGAGAATCCGAGTTCAGCGCCTTCACCATGCATGATCT